>NZ_JBHUDX010000012.1:0-67148 GCF_042678285.1 Streptomyces caeni | reverse complement strand
GAGAACGACGGGAAGCTGGCACTGGCCAGGCTGGACTTGAGGATGCCCGCGTCCAGGGCTGCCTGCTTGACCTTGTCCAGGCCCACGTCCATGCCGAGCTGGACATAGGCCGAGTTGACCGACAGGCGCATCGCCTCGCGAAGGTCGATCTTGTAGTCCGGCGGGTTCCCCACCGACTCATTGCCGTCGTTCGTCTGCAGCCACTCCTCGCCCTTCTCGTTCTTCCAGACGGTCTTGTTGTACTCCATGATCTTCAGCTTGTTCTTGCCGCTGTACAGGCTCTTGGGCGAGACCTGGGTGCGTTCGTCCTGCGGCTGGGAGGCCGGCCCGTCGGGATTGCGGACGCCGTCCTGCATGGCCGCCGCCAGCACGAACGGCTTGAACGTCGAACCCACCTGGGCACCGGTCGAGTCCGCGTTGTCGGTGAAGTGTTTGGTCGCGTCCTCGCCGCCGTAGATGGCCTTGATGGCACCCGTCGCCGGGTCCACGGAGGCGCCGCCGAACTGGACGTACGTATCGGTCTCCGGGCGCTTCTTGGGATCGATGTTCGCCTTCCGGACCTTCTGCACCGCGGCCTCGAGCTTGTCGACCTTCTTCTTGTCGAAGGTCGTGTAGATGGAGAGGCCGCCTTGTTGCAGCTTGCTCGCAGTGATGTGGGTCTGGTCGCTGTGGGTGACCAGGTAGCTGTTGGCCAGGTCGACGAGATAGCCGATCTGACCGCTGAGCCGGGTGTTGGACCGCGGGTTCTGGACGGCGGGGAGCTTGGTGTACTGGGCCCGCACCGACTGCTCCAGATGCCCGTACTGGACCATCTTGTCGAGGGTGTCCTGCATCTGCAGCAGGGCCCGCCTGCGGTTTGCCTCAGGGGTGGCAGCCGGGTCCAGCGACGTCGCGCCCGCCGGGTCGTAGTACGTGGCGCCCTTGAGCATCGCCGCCAGGAAGGCGCACTCACCCGGGTTCAGCTTGATGGCGTCCTTGTCGAAGTACGCGCGGGCGGCCGCCTGGATGCCGTAGGCCCCGCGGCCGTAGTACGCGGAGTTCAGATAGCCGGCCAGGATCTCGTCCTTCGGGACACTGGTCCCCACCTTGATCGAGATGAAGATCTCCTTGAACTTCCGGGAGATCGTCTGGGACTGGTCGTCCAGCCTGGCGTTCTTCACGTACTGCTGGGTGATGGTGGAGCCGCCCTGTGTCTGACCACCGGTGGCCATGTTGAAGACGGCGCGCGCGATGCCCTTCGGGTCGATGCCGCTGTCCGTGTAGAAGGTCTTGTTCTCCTGGGAGATGACGGCGTACCGCATCGCCTGGGGGATCTGCGAGAGGTTGATGATCTGGCGGTTGGTCTCACCGCCCGTGGCAACCATCTGGCTGCCGTCGGACCAGTAGTAGACGTTGTTCTGTGCCTTCGCGGTCTGCGCCACGTTCGGGACGCTCACCATGGCGTACCCGATGCCCGCGACCGCCACCAGACTTCCTATGAAGCCGATGAACAGCCCCGTCACCAGCTTCCACGACGGCACCCAGCGCGCGGCTCCGTACTTGCCCGCGCGCGGGTAGTCGATGAAGCGCTTCCTGGACGGATCGGGGCCACGTCCCCTGCCGCGTCCCGGCCCGCTCGGGCCGGAACCGCCGCGGCGGCCTCCGCTGCCTCCGGCGCCGCGCCCCGCGCCGTCGGCCGCTCTGCGTCGGCCACCCGCACTTCTCTGTGCCGCCCGCCGGACCTCGGCACGGCCCCCGTACGGGCGCTCCTCACCTCCGGCCCCATAAGAGTCGGAGGAAGAACCGGTGGCGCCTCGCGGTGCCGCTCGGCGGCCGGAGGACGCCGACTGGCCGCGTCGGGCCGCGGCGCGTCCGCCTCCCTGCGGCTGCGGCGGTTTGCGACGGTGCTCGCTCATCGAACGATTACTCCTCGGGCAGGCGCATCCTGACGCGCCTGGAAACGGCGGCTGGTTTCCGGTCCCCCCGAAGTACGGATGCCGTCGTCGACGCATTCACCCGTACTGCACCGAGGACGAGGACGTCCCCTGTCGTCACTCGGTTCCCGGTGATGTGCATGGCGCACAGACTACGCACCGTCAAAACCTGCCGAGCACCGAAGTTCCCCTCAAACCAGGCAACTCGATGCCACGAATCGGTGATGTGACCGCGTTCACCGTGCTCCCTCTTGTCCCACCCGAAGCAGCGTTCTATCGTGCTGATGTATCGAGTCGATACATCAGCACGGCATAAAGGCCACGCGGACGGCACAGCGGCAGGAAGGGAGGCGCTTATGAGCCGGCGTTCCGGGATCCTCGAGTTCGCCGTCCTCGGCCTGCTGCGCGAGTCCCCGATGCACGGCTACGAGCTGCGCAAACGACTCAATACGTCACTGGGTGTATTCCGCGCCTTCAGCTACGGGACGCTGTACCCGTGCCTCAAGACGCTGGTCGCCAGCGGCTGGTTGACCGAGGAATCGGCCGGCACCGCCGACGACGCCCTCGCCGCTCCGCTCGCGGGGCGGCGAGCCAAGATCGTCTACCGGTTGACGGCGGACGGTAAGGAGCACTTCGAGGAGTTGCTCTCCCAGACCGGTCCCGACGCGTACGAGGACGAGCATTTCGCCGCTCGTTTCGCCTTCTTCGGGCAGACGTCCCGCGACGTGCGCATGCGCGTCCTCGAGGGCCGCCGGAGCCGGCTGGAGGAGCGTCTGGAGAAGATGCGCGCCTCCCTGGCCCGCACCCGGGAGCGCCTCGACGACTACACCCTCGAGCTCCAGCGCCACGGGATGGAGTCCGTGGAGCGCGAAGTGCGCTGGCTGAACGAGCTCATCGAGAGCGAGCGGGCCGGACGGGACCTCAGGGGTTCCGCTGCCGACGGCTCCGCTCACAACAGCACATCGGGAGAGACGGGCGGCCTGCCCCGGCACCGGGACAGCACCCGGCCGGATCCGTCCGACGACACCACCACGTGAGGCCCAGTCGGGGCTTCACCTCGCACACACAGGGAGCAACCGGAATGGGTTCGGTTCGCGTAGCCATCGTCGGCGTGGGCAACTGCGCCGCATCGCTGGTGCAGGGAGTCGAGTACTACAAGGACGCCGACCCGGCGTCCAGGGTCCCGGGTCTGATGCACGTCCAGTTCGGCGACTACCACGTCCGTGACGTGGAGTTCGTCGCCGCGTTCGACGTGGACGCCAAGAAGGTCGGCCTCGACCTGGCGGATGCCATCGGCGCCTCGGAGAACAACACCATCAAGATCTGCGACGTCCCGTCCACCGGTGTGACGGTGCAGCGCGGCCACACCCTCGACGGCCTGGGCAAGTACTACCGCGCCACCATCGAGGAGTCCGCCGAGGCCCCGGTCGACGTCGTCCGGGTACTCAAGGACAAGCAGGTCGACGTCCTCGTCTGCTACCTGCCGGTCGGCTCCGAGCAGGCGGCGAAGTACTACGCCCAGTGCGCCATCGACGCCAAGGTCGCCTTCGTCAACGCCCTTCCGGTCTTCATCGCCGGCACCAAGGAATGGGCCGACAAGTTCACCGAGGCGGGTGTCCCGATCGTCGGCGACGACATCAAGTCGCAGGTGGGCGCCACCATCACGCACCGCGTCATGGCGAAGCTGTTCGAGGACCGTGGCGTCGTCCTGGACCGCACGATGCAGCTGAACGTCGGCGGCAACATGGACTTCAAGAACATGCTCGAACGCGAGCGCCTGGAGTCCAAGAAGATCTCCAAGACGCAGGCCGTCACCTCCCAGATCCCCGACCGGGACCTCGGCGAGAAGAACGTCCACATCGGCCCGTCCGACTACGTGGCCTGGCTCGACGACCGCAAGTGGGCGTACGTCCGCCTCGAGGGCCGCGCCTTCGGTGACGTCCCGCTGAACCTGGAGTACAAGCTGGAGGTCTGGGACTCCCCGAACTCCGCGGGTGTCATCATCGACGCCCTGCGCGCCGCGAAGATTGCCAAGGACCGCGGCATCGGCGGCCCCGTGCTGTCCGCGTCGTCGTACTTCATGAAGTCCCCGCCGGTGCAGTACTTCGACGACGAGGCCCGCGAGAACGTCGAGAAGTTCATCAGGGGCGAGGTCGAGCGCTAGCCGGGCCGGGCGCACACGCGCCGGGGCCGCTTCACCGGGCTTCGCGGGGTTCCTGGGCATATCGCCCGGGAACCCCGCGCGTATATGGACCGTGGCGCCCCGGGAACCCCGTGCGTGTGTGAGGCTGTGGCCCATGTCCGTCATGCGCGACCTGCGCGTCCTGCTGCGATTCCGGGACTTCAGACGCCTGCTTGCCATACGGCTGCTGTCGCAGGGAGCCGACGGCATCTACCAGGTCGCGCTCGCCACGTACGTCGTCTTCTCCCCGGAAAAGCAGACCTCGCCCGTCGCGATCGCCTCCGCGATGGCCGTGCTGCTCCTTCCGTACTCCCTCGTCGGTCCGTTCGCCGGCGTCCTGCTGGACCGCTGGCGCCGCCGCCAGGTGTTCCTCTACGGCAACCTGCTGCGCGCCCTGCTGGCCTGCCTGACGGCCGTCCTGATGCTCAGCCGTGTCCCGGACTGGCTCTTCTACGCCTCCGCGCTATGCGTCACCGGGGTCAACCGCTTCGTCCTCGCCGGCCTGTCCGCGGCGCTGCCCCGCGTCGTCGACGCCGAACGTCTGGTGATGGCCAACTCCCTCTCCCCGACAGCCGGCACGCTCGCGGCGACCGCGGGCGGCGGACTCGCTTTCGCCGTACGCCTGGCAGCCTCGGACTCCGATGCCCTGGTGGTGCTGCTGGCCGCCGCCCTGTATCTGGGTTCGGCCCTCGTGTCGCTGAGTCTGCCGCTTGAAGTGCTGGGCCCCGACCCGGAGTCGGTGCCGCCCCGGCTGGGCACGGCCCTCGTCGCCACCGCGCGCGACCTGGTGGCGGGGCTGCGGCATCTTCTGACGCCACCGCGCCGGGAGGCCGCCTGGGCGCTCACCGCGATGACCGCGATGAGGTTCTGCTACGGGGCGCTGCTGGTGCTGGTACTGATGCTGTGCCGGTACGCCCTGTCCTCGGACTCGGAGCACGGGCTGGCCCTGCTGGGGCTGGCGGTGGGAGTGTCGGGCGCCGGATTCTTCGCCGCGGCCGTGGTGACGCCGTGGGCGGCGGGACGGCTCGGTCCCGGCCGCTGGATCGTCGTGTGCGCCGCGGCCGCCGCGGTCCTGGAACCCGCGCTCGGCCTCCCGTTCGCGACCGTGCCCATGCTGGTCGCGGCCTTCGTGCTGGGGCTCGTCACGCAGGGCGCGAAGATCTCCACGGACACGATCGTCCAGTCCACGGTCGACGACGGCTTCCGGGGGCGGGTGTTCTCCGTCTACGACGTGCTCTTCAACGTCGCGTTCGTCGGCGCCGCCGGAGTGTCCGCCCTGATGCTGCCCCCTGACGGCCGCTCAGCCGTCCTGGTAGTCACGGTCGGCGTTATCTACGCAGCGGTAGCTGCGACTATGTCCCGCTTTGAACGCTGGTAAGTGTCACATCAGTGCTACGGAGCCCCACTGGACTTCAGTGTTGTCAGTGGGGACCGATAGCTTACGGACGTCTTATATGCGCCATGCGCATCCACGTTCGAGGGGGGACCCCCAAAGTGACCACTCCGCCGCCCCAGGGCCAGAACCCGTACGCTCAGCAGCCCGCACCGCCCATAGGGCAGCAGCCCGGCCAGCCGGGAGTTCCGCCACAGGGCGGCCCTTACGCGCCGTTCCCGAACCAGGGTGCTCCCGCGCCGGTGCCGCCGCAGAACGGCCGGGGCGGACGCGTGGGCAAGAAGATGCTGCGCATCGTCGGGATCATCGTCGTCGCCGTCATCATCGCCGTCATCAAGTTCGGCATCGGCTGGTGGGCGAACGAGACCGACGCGGAGACGACGTCGGTGGGCGCCTGCATGCACAACGACGGCACGAACTCGAAGCCCGACCTGAAGGAGGTCGGCTGCTCGTCCAGTGACGCCCAGTTCAAGGTCGTCCAGAAGTTCTCCGACACCAGCAACGACAGCAAGTGCGAGGCGGTCGAGGAGGCGACCGTCTCCTACGTCCAGTACGGCGGCGGCCACGATGTCGTGCTGTGCCTGAAGGAGACCAAGTAACGCCCTCGGCATGCGCGAAGGGGCGGTGTTTCACGTGAAACACCGCCCCTTCGCGCCTCGCCCCCCGGGTCATGTTTCACGTGAAACATGACCCGGGTCCGCCCTCTCAGCTCTGCCCGGCCCACCACTCCTTGAGCGCCGCCACGGCCGCATCATGCTCCATCGGCCCGTTCTCCAGACGAAGCTCCAGCAGGAACTTGTACGCCTGGCCGACGACCGGGCCGGGTCCGACACCCAGGACCTCCATGATCTGGTTGCCGTCCAGGTCGGGCCGGATCGCGTCCAGCTCCTCTTGTTCCTGCAGATGGGCGATACGCCGTTCCAGGCCGTCATACGCACGCGAGAGCGCCGTCGCCTTGCGCTTGTTGCGGGTGGTGCAGTCGGAACGGGTCAGCTTGTGGAGGCGGTCCAGGAGCGGGCCCGCGTCACGCACGTACCGTCGCACCGCCGAGTCCGTCCACTCACCGGTGCCGTAGCCGTGGAAGCGCAGATGGAGTTCGACCAGGCGCGAGACATCCTTCACCAAGTCGTTGGGGTACTTCAGGGCCGTCATCCGCTTCTTGGTCATCTTGGCGCCGACCACCTCGTGATGGTGGAAGGAGACCCGCCCGTCCTTCTCGAAGCGGCGCGTCCTCGGCTTGCCGATGTCATGCAGCAGCGCGGCGAGCCGCAGGGTCAGATCGGGTCCGTCCTCCTCCAGCGCCATCGCCTGCTCCAGCACGATCAGCGTGTGGTCGTAGACGTCCTTGTGCCGGTGGTGCTCGTCACGCTCCAGGCGCAGCGCAGGAAGCTCCGGCAGGACGTGGTCGGCCAGTCCGGTCTCGACCAGCAGCGTCAGGCCCTTGCGCGGGTACACGGACAGGACCAGCTTGTTCAGCTCCTCCCGCACACGTTCGGCCGACACGATCTCGATACGGCCGGCCATCTCCTTCATGGCCGCCACGACCTCGGGAGCGACCTCGAAGTCCAGCTGGGCCGCGAAGCGTGCGGCCCGCATCATCCGCAGCGGGTCGTCCGAGAAGGACTCCTCGGGAGTGCCCGGGGTGCGCAGCAGCCGAGCGGCGAGATCCCCGAGCCCACCGTAGGGATCGACGAACCCCTTCTCGGGCAACGCGACGGCCATCGCGTTGACCGTGAAGTCGCGCCGGACCAGGTCCTCCTCGATGGAGTCGCCGTACGACACCTCGGGCTTGCGCGAGGTGCGGTCGTAGGCTTCGGACCGGTAGGTCGTGATCTCGATCTGAAAGCGTTGGACAGCGTCTCCGACGCGGGCCTCCTTCTGGGCACCGACCGTTCCGAAGGCGATCCCGACTTCCCAGGTGGCGTCCGCCCACGGCCGCACGATCTTCAGCACGTCCTCGGGACGGGCGTCGGTGGTGAAGTCGAGGTCGTTGCCGAGCCGGCCGAGGAGGGCGTCCCGCACCGAGCCGCCGACCAGGGCGAGTGAGAACCCGGCCTGCTGGAAGCGGCGGGCGAGGTCGTCGGCGACAGGGGATACCCGCAGCAGTTCACTCACCGCGCGGTGCTGCACCTGACTCAGGGCACGGAGATTGTCTTCGTTGGCGTTCGGCACAACAGAAAAGAGTACGTGCCCCAGGCCACGCCGAGTGCCTCCATTGAACCTGCACAAGCATTCCGTACACATGCACAGGCGCCCCGTATACGCACCCACCGTGGTATGCCTATATAAGGGACAGGCCAGGGCCCCGTTTCGATCTTGTGGGGCCACCGCGGCACTTCCCCTCCGCCCACATCGTTACCATGCGTGGACGCACATTCCGACGACCACTGACGACGAGGGACGGGCGAACGCGTGGCCGAGGCGGCAGAATTCCAGGGGATGAGTCCCTCACCTGCCCGCCGGTGGCTGCGGCGCACCGGGGCACTGCTCGCGGGAGCGCCCCTGCTGGCCGGTCTGCTGCAGCTGCCCGCCGGCCCGACGGCCCGGGCGGCCGGGCAGCAGGCCGCCGCAGAGGCGAGCGGCTCCCGCACGGTCGCCGTGTCCCTCGACGCGCTCAGCCCCAGCGCGCCGGCCGACGACGACACCCTCACCGTCTCGGGCACGGTCACCAACCGCGGCAAGCGGACCGTCACGGACGCCCACGTGGGGCTGCGCGTCGGCCCGTCCCTGAGCAGCCGCGCGTCCATCGACAGCGCCGCCCGGCGCGTCGGCTATCTGCCGGGCGTCGACGGCTCGGAGGTCGGCGGGAAGTACATCGCGAAGTTCGCCGCACTTGCCCCGGGCATCCCGCAGGACTTCAGCATCTCCGTGCCGGTCAAGGAGCTCGGCCTCGGCTCCGACGGGGTCTACCAGCTCGGTGTCTCGCTCTCCGGGCAGACCGCCGCGCAGCCCTACGAGCAGGTGCTCGGCATCCAGCGGACGTTCCTGCCCTGGCAGCCCGACGGCACCGGCACCAAGACCAGGACGACCTACCTCTGGCCGTTGATCTCGACGGATCACATGACCGCGGAGACCCTTCCCGACCAGGAGCAGACGCCCGTCTTCCGCAACGACGACCTGGCCGAGGAGATCTCGCCGGGCGGCCGTCTCTCCCAGCTGCTGTCGCTGGGCCGGAACCTCGACGTCACCTGGGTGATCGACCCGGACCTGCTCGCCTCCGTCGACGCGATGACGGAGAGCTACAGCATCAAGGGTCCCGGCGACAGCGTCACGGCGGGCAGGAACCAGGCGGTCGCCAAACAGTGGCTCGCCGACCTCGAGAAGGCGGTCAAGAACAAGGAGGTCGTCGCCCTCCCCTTCGCCGACCCGGACCTGGCCTCGCTGGCCCACAACGGCAAGAACGTCACCGGTTCCCTGAGCCACCTCAAGGACGCCACGGACGTTGCCGCGAGCACCGTGCAGACCATCCTGCACGTGAAGCCCGACACGGACTTCGCCTGGCCCGTGGAGGGCGCGGTCGACCCTTCGATCGTCAAGGTCGCCACATCGGCCGGAGCGGACAAGGTCATCGCCCGCAGCGACAGCCTGAAGGAGAGCCGCTCCCTGCCGTACACGCCCACCTCGGCCCGCCCCATCGGTGGCGGCACCACGGCGGTGGTCGCGGACGACGGGCTGTCGACCGCGTTCGAGGGGGACATGACCTCGGCCGCCGGCTCCACTCTCGCCGTGCAGGAGTTCCTGGCCCAGAGCCTGATGATCAATCTGCAGGAACCGCAGAAGGAACGCAGCATCGTGGTCGCCCCGCAGCGGATGCCGTCCGCGAGCCAGGCCCATGCGATGGCGCAGGCGCTGGCGGCCCTGCAGAGCAGCCCCTGGTCGCAGTCCGCCGAGCTGTCCGCGGCCGCCAGGGCCAAGCCGGACCCGAACGCCAGGACACAGGTGCCGTCCTCCTCCCACTACCCGTCCTCGCTGCGCCGGGCGGAACTGCCGCGGTCGGCGTTCCAGCAGATCGAGGACACACAGGACAAGCTCGACAGCTTCAAGGTGATCCTCACCGGCCCCGCACGGGTCGTCACCCCCTTCGGGCGGGCCATAGACCGCGCCATGTCCGCTTCCTGGCGCGGTCACACCACCCAGGCATCGGTCTTCCGCCAGACGGTGGAGTCGTACCTCGACGGGCTCATCGGCCAGGTACGGCTGATCGAGAAGTCCGAGACCAAGCTCTCGGGCCGCAGCGCCACGATCCCCGTGACCGTGCAGAACAACCTCGTGCAAGGGGTCGAGCACCTCGTGCTGCGGCTCACCTCCCAGCAGCCGACCCGGCTGAAGATCGGCAACGATCCCTACGCGGAGCGGCCCATCACCGTCTCGGGCGGACACAGCCAGTCCGTGAAGTTCACCACCACGGCCAACGCCAACGGCCGGGCCGCCGTGGTCGCCCAGCTGTTCACGGAGGACGGCCAGGCATACGGGCCCGCCGTCACCTTCGACGTGAACGTCACCGAGATCACCCCCACGGTGATGCTGGTCATCGCCGGCGGTGTCCTGCTGCTGGTGCTCGCCGGGTTCCGCATGTACACCCAGCGCAAACGCCTGGCCGCGCGGCAGACCGAGGAGGAGCAGCCGAGCACCCCGGAGAGCCCGGAGGCGGCCACACGGGAGAGGGCGCTGAACGCGGCCGCGGACGGGACCGTAGACACTGGGGGCACCGAAAGCTCCACCGATGCAACCGAAGGGTCCGCGACGGCATCCGAAAAGGAGTCGGACGCGGAGTCCGGGGCAGGCGGCCGGGAGCAGCCGAGTGACCCGGCACCGGACACCGCACCGGAAAGCGCAGACCCGTCCGGCACGGGTGAGAAAGTGGACCGTTGAGCGATGTCGTGGCCGGTGGGCCGGGGACGATGAGGTGGGGTAACCATGAACGCGCCGTACGACGGTGACCGCGGCCAGGGCGCCGCGGGCAGCTCGGGCTACCCCGAGGGCCCGCCGCAGGAGCCCGGCCCGGTGCCGCCGCAGCCCCAGGCGGACGCGTATCTCCAGGACGCCTACGACCAGGACCCCTACCGTGCTCAGGACCTCTCCGCCCAGGATCCGGTGACGGAGGCGCTCTACGACCGTGCCGCGCACCCCCCGCCGCCCCCGGGCACCTACCAGCCGCAGCAGCCGCTGTACGCGCAGCCTCCGACACCGCGGTACACCCCTGACCCCCGCGTGTGGGCCCGGCCGCCGGCGCCCGAGCCGGAGGGGCCGGCACAGTACCTGCCGTACGGCGACGATCCCCGGACGACGCAGTTCGTGGGGGTCGACGACCTGGTCACCACCCAGACCGGCGAGGAGTACCACCAGCCGGACGCCTTCGCCCACCTCTTCCAGGACCAGCAACAGGGCGGTGGACCGCCGTACGCGGACCGGCCCTCCTTGCCCGGCCCGGCCGCCGCACCGCCCCCGGCCCAGGGCCCGACCGGGCCGTACACCGGCCCCGTCCACGCGCCCGCGCAGGCCGGAGCGTACGCTCCCCTGCCCCCGCCCGGCGCGGGGGCCGCACCGGCCCCCGCGCCCGCACCGGCCGCCGCTCCCCTACCCGCGTCCGCCACGAAGAAGGGCGGGCGGGCCTCGGGCCTGCTGAAGTCCAGCGCGGTGATGGCGGCCGGCACGATGGTCTCCCGCCTCACCGGCTTCATCCGCTCCGCGCTGATCGTCTCGGCGCTGGGCGTCGGCCTGCTCGGCGACACCTTCCAGGTCGCCTATCAGCTCCCGACGATGATCTACATCCTCACCGTCGGCGGCGGCCTGAACTCCGTCTTCGTGCCGCAGCTCGTGCGGGCCATGAAGGAGGACGAGGACGGCGGCGAGGCGTACGCGAACCGGCTGCTGACCCTGGTCATGGTGGCCCTCGGCGCGCTGACGGTGCTCGCCGTCGTCGCGGCCCCGCTGCTGATCCGTCTGCTGTCCGACTCGGTCGCCGGCGACCCGGCGGCCAACGAGGTCGGCGTCACCTTCGTCCGCTACTTCCTGCCCTCGATCTTCTTCATGGGCATCCACGTGGTGATGGGGCAGATCCTCAACGCGCGGGGGAAGTTCGGCGCGATGATGTGGACCCCGGTCCTGAACAACGTCGTCATCATCGTGACACTCGGCGCGTTCATCTGGGTGTACGGCAGCGCGGCAAACTCCGGGATGAAGGTCACGAACATCCCGCCGGAGGGGCAGCGGCTGCTCGGCGTGGGCGTTCTGCTCGGCCTCGTCGTCCAGGCCCTCGCGATGATCCCGTATCTGCGGGAGACCGGGTTCCGGCTGCGGCTGCGCTTCGACTGGAGGGGCCACGGCCTGGGGAAGGCCGCCACGCTCGCGAAGTGGACGGTGCTGTTCGTCCTCGCCAACCAGGCAGGCGCACTCGTCGTCTCCCAGCTGTCCACCGCGGCGGGCAAGAACTCCGCCATCGACGGCACCGGCTTCGCCGCCTACGCCAACGCCCAGCTGATCTGGGGCCTGCCGCAGGCGATCATCACCGTCTCCCTGATGGCCGCCCTGCTGCCCCGCATCTCGCGTTCGGCCGCCGAGGGCGACGGCGGTGCCGTCCGCGACGACATCTCCCAGGGTCTGCGCACGACGGCCGTGGCGATCGTGCCGATCGCCTTCGGATTCGTCGCGCTCGGCATCCCGATGTGCACCCTGATCTTCGGCTCCTCCGGCACCGGTGCCGCCACCAACATGGGCTACATGCTGATGTCCTTCGGCCTCGGGCTCATCCCGTACTCCGTGCAGTACGTCGTGCTCCGCGCCTTCTACGCATACGAGGACACCCGCACCCCCTTCTACAACACGGTCATCGTGGCCGCTGTGAACGCGGGCGCCTCCATCGCCTGCTACTTCCTGCTCCCGGCCCGCTGGGCCGTGATCGGCATGGCGGGGTCGTACGGCCTCGCGTACGCGATCGGCGTCGGGGTCGCCTGGACGCGGCTGCGCAAGCGGCTGGGAGGCGACCTGGACGGCGCACGGGTGCTGCGCACCTACGCACGGCTGGGGATCGCCTCGGTTCCGGCCGTTCTGCTGAGTGGAGCGGTCTGCTACGAAATCGGCCACACGCTGGGCCAGGGCGTCGGCGGCTCGCTCGTCGCCCTGCTCGGTGGTGGCGCCCTGCTCTTCGGTGTCTTCTACGTGGCCGCACGGAAGATGCGCATCGAGGAACTCAACTCAATGGTCGGCATGGTCCGCGGGCGCCTGGGGCGCTGAGGCGGGGGTACGCGCACAACCATCGTCCGCCGCCGTGTGTCGTGCATAGCGGCGGACTGTGGGCACAATTGGTTTCTGCGTCGGACAGCGCGCAACGGATGGGGAGGCAGGAACGACGGTGGCGGAACGGAGCACGGCTGCCGTCGACGTGGCAGACAACAGCGGCGACGAGCCGCTGACCGCCAAGGCGGACCAGTCCACGTCCGACGGGGTGGCCAAGGACCGGGAGCGGAACACGGACGGCGACGATGCGCGGGGGAGCGGCGGGACCGAGCGCCCAGGAAACGCCTCACCGCCCGAGCTGCACAGCGGCCACAAGCTTGCCAGACGCTACCGCCTCGAGGAGTGCGTCACCCGTTTGGACGGCTTCAGCAGTTGGCGTGCGGTGGACGAGAAACTCCGCCGCGCCGTCGGCGTCCACATCCTGCCCGCGGACCACGCTCGCGCCCGTTCCGTGCTGGCCGCGGCCCGATCCGCCGCGCTGCTCGGCGACCCCCGCTTCGTGCAGGTCCTGGACGCCGTCGAGGAGAACGACCTCGTCTATGTCGTCCACGAGTGGCTGCCCGACGCCACCGAGCTGACCACGTTGCTCGCCACCGGGCCGCTGGAGGCGCACGACGCCTACCAGATGGTCACCCAGGTCTCCCAGGCGATGGCCGCCGCGCACCGCGAGGGCCTCTCCCATCTGCGCCTGAACCCGAGCACGGTGCTGCGCACCTCGTCCGGCCAGTGGCGCATCCGCGGCCTCGCCGTGAACGCCGCACTGCGCGGCATCGGCTCCGACACCCCCCAACGAGCGGACACGGAGGCCATCGGCGCACTTCTGTACGCCGCGCTCACCCAGCGCTGGCCGTACGAGGACGACGCCTACGGCCTGTCCGGGCTGCCCAAGGGCGTCGGCCTGATCGCCCCCGACCAGGTGCGCGCCGGCGTCCACCGCGGACTGTCCGAGCTGGCCATGCGCGCGCTGGTCAACGACGGCGCCACCGCGTCCCGCCACGAGGCGCCCTGCACGACGCCCGAGGAGCTGGTGAAGGCGATCGGTGAGATGCCCCGCATCCGCCCGCCGGAGCCCTCCTTCACGGCACCACCGGAGTACCAGCGCACGACGTACCAGCAAGGCACCTACGGCCGCCCCGCGCCCCACCCCGGCGCCACCCAACCCGTCCCGGCTCCGCCGCCCCCGCTCCAGAGCCGCACCGGCAGGGTCCTGAAGTGGGCCGTCTCGGCCCTGCTCATCGCCGCACTGGGCCTCGGGAGCTGGCAGCTCGCGGAAGCGCTCATGGACGGCGGCAAGTCCGAGAACACCAACCGGACGCACACGACGGACGGCAACGACAAGAACGGCGGCGCGACGACGCCGGTCAGACCGATCAAGATTGAGAACGCTGAGGAGTACGTCGCCAAGGGTGGCGCTCAGGCGCCGGAGGACGTGACCAAGACGTATGACGGCGACAGCTCGACGTACTGGCGGACCAAAAGCTACCGAGACGGTCCCGATATGAAGCCGTCCTACAAGCCCGGCGTCGGCATCGTCTACGACCTCGGCTCGGCACAGACGGTCTCGGCCGCATCGATAGGGCTGCGGTATCCCGGCGACCATACGACGATCACGCTCTACGCGACGGACTCGATGGGCTCATCCACCCCGCTCGACTCGATGCGGAAGCTGGGGACGCTCACGACGACCGGCACCTCCCCGACGGTGAAGGCCACCAAGCCGGTGAAGACCCGGTACGTTCTCGTGTGGCTCACTGCTCTGCCGCACGCGGAGGGCGACCAGTACAGCGACGCAGGCTACAAGCAGGCCATCACCGACGTGAAGTTCACGGGCTGAGTACGGGCTGGGGGGAGGGGGCCGATGGCCGATGGAGCCGGGTACGGCGAAGCAAGCGATCAGGACCTCCTCACCCGTCATGTGGGGGGCGACCCCGACGCCTTCGGTGAACTCGTACGACGCCACCGTGACCGGCTCTGGGCCGTGGCTCTGCGGACCCTGGGAGACCGGGAGGAGGCCGCCGACGCCGTCCAGGACGCCCTCGTCTCCGCATACCGGGCCGCCCACACCTTCCGCGGCCGGTCGGCCGTCACCACCTGGCTGCACCGGATCACGGTGAACGCCTGCCTGGACCGTGCCCGCAAGGCGGCGTCCCGGAAGACCTCACCCGTCGAGGACACGGAACGGCTGGAACAGCTCCTGGAGCCACATGAATCGGCGTCCGCGCCGGCCGAGCGCAACGATCTGCACCGCGAGTTGCTCGAAGCCCTGGGCACGCTGCCGGCCGACCAGCGTGCCGCCCTGGTCCTGGTGGACATGCAGGGTTACCCGGTCGCGGAAGCCGCCCGCATCCTGGAGGTGCCGACCGGGACGGTGAAGAGCCGCTGCGCCCGCGGCAGAGCCAGACTGCTGCCGCTGCTCACCCATCTCAGGACGGAGGGCTGCGGCCAGGACGGCAGGACACCGGGCCATGGACGGAACCAGGCGCAGGGAGCATCCGTCCCACCCGCAGCGGAACCACACGATGCAGAACCTGGCGATTCAGCTGCTGTGAAGGGCGGAGGTGGGCGAGCGTGACATCCACGACCGACGCGGCCGGGCATCCGGAGGTCGAGGAGCTCTCCGACCTCAGCGAAGGTCTTCTTCCGCCTTCCCGCACCACGGACGTACGACGTCATCTGGACGGCTGCGTCCTCTGTGCCGACGTCTACGAGTCCTTGGAGGAGATCCGCGGCCTCCTGGGCACCCTTCCGGGACCATCCCGTATGCCGGGCGACGTGGCAGGCCGGATCGAGGCCGCGCTCGCCGCGGAGGCCCTGCTGGACGCGACCGCTCCCCTGGACGTTCCCTCCTCTGAGTCTTCCGTCGCGCATGTTTCACGTGAAACATCGCTCTCGTCGCCGACCGGCCGCTCTCCGGGGCACGCCCGTGCGGGCACCGGGCCGGGTCGAGGGAAGCGTGGGCGCCGCAGCGTGCGGCGGACCGTGACCCTGGGAATCGTCTTCACGGCCGCCGCCCTGGGCCTGGGCACTCTCCTGGTGCAGACGCTGAGCGACGACCCGGGCAAGGCGTCCCAGACGGCCGCACAGCAGCAGACCGACGCGGCGCACACGTACTCCGAGGGGACCCTTCAGAGCCAGGTGGCAACCCTCCTGGCCACGGGGACGAGCCGGGGCCGCACCGACAGCGCCAAGCCCTGGGGCGTCGCGTCCGACGACGGCACGAGGAGTTCCACGGGCATGGAGCCGAACAAGACATTGGAGGGCACCACCATCAGTGTGCCCCGCTGTATAGAGCAGTCGCTCAGCAACACAACCGTGCTGGCTGTGGACGAGGGGGTGTACCACGGGACCGCCGTCTACCTCGTGGTGACACCCGATGCCTCGGACCCCACGAAGGTCACGGCCCGCATCGTCGACGCCGCGTGCGTGAAGCATGCCACGTCCCCCGGCAAGGTCCTGCTCACCCGTTCCTACGCCCGTTCCTGAGGTCCCCACAGCGGGACGGTTCCCACCCGGGTGTTCTTCTGGCATCTGTGTGCGGTGCCGTGTCTCCGTGTGCCCGGACACACCGGGAATGCGGGCCCCTTAGGATCCGTTGGGTGGGTGAGAGTGATGGGAGAGGCTCCCATCCGCAGCAGCAGCAGTCTCCAGAGACGAGGAATGAAGCCGTGAGCGACGTCCGTAACGTGATCATCATCGGCTCCGGGCCCGCCGGCTACACGGCGGCGCTCTACACCGCGCGCGCGTCGCTGAAGCCACTCGTTTTCGAGGGTGCCGTCACCGCGGGCGGTGCGCTGATGAACACCACCGAGGTGGAGAACTTCCCCGGCTTCCAGGACGGCATCATGGGCCCCGAGCTCATGGACAACATGCGCGCGCAGGCCGAGCGCTTCGGCGCCGAGCTGGTCCCGGACGACATCGTGGCCGTCGATCTCACGGGTGAGATCAAGACCGTCACGGACACGTCCGGTACGGTCCACAAGACGAAGGCCGTCATCGTCGCCACCGGGTCCCAGCACCGCAAGCTGGGCCTGCCGAACGAGGACGCCCTGTCCGGACGCGGTGTCTCGTGGTGCGCGACCTGTGACGGCTTCTTCTTCAAGGACCAGGACATCGCCGTGGTCGGCGGCGGCGACACCGCGATGGAGGAGGCCACCTTCCTCTCGCGCTTCGCCAAGTCCGTCACCATCGTCCACCGCCGTGACACCCTGCGCGCGTCCAAGGCCATGCAGGACCGCGCCTTCGCCGACCCGAAGATCCGGTTCGTCTGGGACAGCGAGGTCGCCGAGATCAAGGGCGATCCCAAGCTGGAGGGCCTGACGCTGCGCAACCTGAAGACCGGGGAACTCAGCGAGCTGCCGGTGACCGGTCTGTTCATCGCGATCGGACACGACCCGCGCACCGAGCTCTTCAAGGGCCAGCTCGACCTCGACGAGGAGGGCTACCTGAAGGTCGGCGCGCCCTCCACCCGGACCAACCTCAGCGGTGTCTTCGGCGCCGGCGATGTCGTCGACCACACCTACCGCCAGGCGATCACCGCAGCAGGCACCGGCTGCTCCGCTGCTCTCGACGCCGAACGCTTCCTGGCCGCCCTCACGGACAGCGAGCAGCAGGCCGAACCCGAGAAGACCACCGTCTGACCCCCGTACGCACGATCGCTTCACCAAGTTAAGGAGCCCGCCGTGGCCGGCACCCTGAAGAACGTGACCGACGACTCCTTCGAACAGGACGTCCTCAAGAGCGACAAGCCTGTCCTGGTGGACTTCTGGGCTGCCTGGTGCGGTCCTTGCCGCCAGATCGCCCCGTCGCTCGAGGCCATCGCCGCCGAGTACGGTGACAAGATCGAGATCGTCAAGCTCAACATCGACGAGAACCCGGGCACGGCCGCCAAGTACGGCGTCATGTCGATCCCGACCCTGAACGTCTACCAGAGCGGCGAGGTCGCGAAGACCATCGTCGGTGCCAAGCCGAAGGCCGCGATCCTCCGGGACCTCGAGGACTTCATCGCCGAGTAGTGCGGTGCGGACGCCGCTGAACCAACGCAGCGACGTTTCACGTGAAACCCGAATGGGCCGACCCGTCAGGGTCGGCCCATTCGCGTGACCGGAGCAGATGAGAGGGGACGGCCGTCCTCACAGCGGCCGCAGCGCCGGTTCCTTCTGCACGGCTCCCAGGAGGCGGTCCAAAGCCAGTTCGACGTCTTCCTTCCAGGAGAGCGTCGAACGCAACTCCAGCCTCAGCCGGGGGTACGTGGGGTGCGGCCGTACCGTCTTGAAGCCGACCGCCAGGAGATGCTCGGCGGGCAGGAGGCAGGCCGGCTCCTTCCAGCGGGCGTCGCCGAAGGCTTCGATCGCCTTGAAACCGCGGCGCAGAAGATCCTTGGCCACCGTCTGGACCATCACACGGCCGAGTCCCTGGCCCTGATAGCCCGGCATGATGAAGGCCGTGATCAACTGAACGGCGTCCGGTGACACCGGACTCGTCGGAAAAGCCGAGGAGCGCGGCACATACGCGGGTGGCGCGTAGAGCACAAAACCCACCGGCACCTCGTCGACGTAGACCACCCGGCCGCAGGATCCCCAGTCCAGCAGAACGGCGGAGATCCACGCCTCCTTCTCCAGCGCGGCCGTGTCGGCCCTTACCGCTGCCTCACCGCTGACGGGGTCCAGTTCCCAGAACACGCACCCCCGGCAGCGTTTCGGAAGGTCGGAAAGGTTGTCCAGCGTAAGCGGTACCAGCCGACGCCCCATGAAAGGAGTTCCTCGCTTCCTTCGCCCGCAGCACCTCGGGCGGCTGTCAGAGTGCTCCGCTCCCTGAGCAAGCCGCCACGAACCCCCCGACCGCCCCCAGGCCCAGGGCCACGGTCACCAGCCCGGTGCGACTCATGGTCCGCATGACCCCCGCCTCCCCGATGAAGGCGCCAGATGGATGCCAAACCCGTTCGCATCGTATCCATGATGTGATTCCATCGATACCACCTGAAAGCAAAGAGCAGGCCGTGTTCCGGTACACACCGGACACGGCCCGCTCCAGTGGCCGGACGGCCATGGGACGCCGACCCAGGGGTCGAATCAGTCCTCCGACTCCTCATGGTCAGGGTCCAGAAGGCTCTTCTGGAGGACCGGTCCCTCACCGGGAGCAAGGGTGCCGAGGATCCGCTCAAGATCATCCATCGAGGCGAACTCGACAGTGATCTTTCCCTTCTTCTGGCCGAGGTCGACCTTCACCCGGGTTTCGAAGCGGTCCGACAGCCGGGTCGCCAGTTCGCTGAGCGCGGGAGAGACCCGGGTGCCGGCGCGTGGCCCCTTGGAACGCGGGGCACTCTGCGGCCGTGACCCCATCAGAGTGACGATCTCCTCGACGGCTCGCACCGACAGCCCCTCGGCCACGATGCGGTGCGCCAGCCGGTCCTGTTCCTCCGAGTCCTCGACGGACAGCAGGGCCCGGGCATGGCCCGCTGAGAGCACTCCGGCGGCCACCCGACGCTGCACCGCAGGGGACAGCTTCAGCAATCGCAGGGTGTTGGAGACCTGTGGGCGGGACCGGCCGATGCGGTCGGCCAGCTGGTCGTGGGTGCAGTTGAAGTCCTTGAGGAGCTGGTCGTAGGCGGCCGCCTCTTCCAGCGGGTTCAGCTGGGCCCGGTGGAGGTTCTCCAGGAGGGCGTCCAGGAGCAGCTTCTCGTCGTCCGTGGCCCGCACGATCGCGGGGATGGCCTCCAGGCCGGCCTCGCGACAGGCCCGCCAGCGCCGCTCACCCATGATCAGCTCGTAGCGTGCCGGACCCATCTGCCGCACCACGATGGGCTGGAGAAGCCCAACCTCCTTGATGGAGGTGATCAGCTCAGCGAGGGCGTCCTCGTCGAACACCTCCCGAGGCTGCCGCGGATTGGGGGTGATGGAGTCGAGGGGCAGCTCGGCGAAGTGGACACCGAACGGGACCGCAGGGGTCTCCGAGACACCGCTCGCCGACGACTCCTCCGTTTCACGTGAAACAGGTGGCAGCGTCGCCACCTTCGCAGCCGCCACTCCCCGCTCCGCCGTCAGTACGGGCACTGTGGCCGGTGGCACAGACGCACCGCCGCCCACTCCAGCCGGGCCGGCAGCCTTCTCCCCCGTAGGAGCAGCAGGGATCAGTGCGCCGAGACCACGACCCAGCCCCCTCCGTCGCTCGCTCACTGGATCCCCTCCACCATGCTCTGTTCCGTCTGGGCGCCGATGTGGGCATGTTGCACGTCGTACCGTACGCCCACGCCCTTCAGCGCGATTTCCCGTGCCGCCTCAAGATAGGAGAGAGCACCGCTCGACCCCGGATCGTAGGTCAGCACGGTCTGTCCGTAGCTCGGCGCCTCGGAGATGCGGACCGAGCGGGGAATGCTCGTCCTCAGCACCTCGTCGCCGAAGTGGTTGCGCACCTCTTCCGCGACCTGGGACGCCAGACGCGTCCGGCCGTCGTACATGGTGAGCAGGATGGTCGACACATGCAGGGCGGGGTTGAGGTGCCCCCGCACCAAGTCGACGTTGCGCAGCAGCTGGCCCAGGCCCTCCAGCGCGTAGTACTCACACTGGATCGGGATGAGGACCTCCTGCCCGGCGACCAGTGCGTTGACCGTCAACAGGCCGAGCGAGGGCGGGCAGTCGATGAGGATGTAGTCCAGAGGCTGCTCATAGGACTGGATCGCCCGTTGCAGTCGGCTCTCCCGCGCCACCAGGGACACCAGCTCGATCTCCGCGCCGGCGAGATCGATCGTGGCCGGGGCGCAGAAGAGACCCTCCACATCGGGGACCGGCTGGACGACCTCCGCGAGCGGCTTGCTCTCCACCAACACGTCGTAGATGGAAGGGACATCAGCGTGATGGTCGATTCCCAACGCAGTGGATGCGTTGCCCTGAGGGTCGAGGTCGACAACGAGGACGCGGGCGCCGTGCAGGGCAAGGGACGCGGCAAGATTGACCGTTGTCGTCGTCTTGCCCACCCCGCCCTTCTGATTGGCAACCACCATGACCCGGGTCTGCTCGGGCCGTGGCAGACCCTCGCCGGCGCGCCCCAGTGCCTCCACCGCAAGTTGGGCAGCACGACCGATGGGAGTGTCGTCCATCGGGGGCGGTGTTTCACGTGAAACATCCTCCCCCATCGACTCGGTACGGGGACCGGGGACCGGATCGGTCATCGGTCCCGCGATGTTGGCGTCGGACCGCAAGGATTCACTCTCCTCGACTTCAGGCTCGCGATGAACAGAGCCTCCCATGTCTTCGGGGTCGTGAACCAGTGAGGTCTGGCCTTCTGTGGAGAAATCCACCTCTGTGGACAACTCCGTACCCTCCACGGGGGACCGGGCACTGTGGGTGGACGACTCTCCGAGGGATCCAAGGGGCTTACGGTCACGGGGTTCGGCCGCAGCCCGGCCGCGACTGATGATGCCGTGCAGCAGTGAGCGACGTTTCACGTGAAACACGATGCACGGCGGTCAGGTTGACACCTACACGACACCCCGATATGCGTACGTTTGGCTACTTGCGTGGAGTATGCCCACTCAACAACCGGCCCACAGTAACGCCAACGCAGCCGCCGACGCAGAGCCGCGACTGTCCGGGCTCGCCGCATACCCGGGAACTCTCGCCCGCCTGGTCGTCGACGTGACCGTCGCACTCATCGTCTTCTTGCAGGCGGTCGCATGGCAGGGCTGGCTGGCGGAGCATCGAGGGCCAGGCGACCTTCGGCCGGATCGGACGCGCGTGGTCGAGGTCGTCCCGAACGGCAAGGTGGCCACCGGCCAGATGGCCTCCTTCCTTCACATGCTCCCGGAAGCCGAATCCGTGCTCCTGACGCCTCCGTCCGACAGCCCCGAACACATGCTCTCCCTCCAGGGCGACTGCCCCGCCCTGGAGAACCTGCACCTGCCGTGTCCGGCCGAACCCGTCCGCCTGGACCGTCTGCCTTCAAACACGCGTCTCCAGGAGCTGATCAAATGGCGCGTGGGGAGCAGTTCCTTCGCGGAGGCATCCGGATCGGCACCGGCAACCTCGCGAGGCAGGCGGCAGACGACACCACCAGCAGCTTGACCCTGGTGCAGCCCGGCGGTCGGAACCTGGCCGTCCCCGCCCTCAAGACCCTCGGCTACCGGGTCATCCCCCGGGGGCAGGGGTGAAGGCACTCGGCGAGGAGAGCATCACGGCCGGCGTCCCCCCGCGACCAGGGCCGCTGGGTCGTGCTTCTGGAGATCGCAGGGATCAGCGTGGTGTCCGTGGCCCCGGGATGCGCCGCCACCGATGTGTTCCTGCGCCGGGTCCGGGCGCTCGCCAGGCGGTCGACGACGGCCGACCTCAGTCGGGTCATACGGGGCACGGCACTGTGGTACGTGCTGCTCCCCCCTGGCCCGCCGCGAGCCTCGTCGGCCCCCTCGTAGCCGCCTGGCTCACCACGCCGGACAGCAGGGGAGGCCCGACGTACGTCTCCTCCGGGCTGCTGGTCACCTGCGGGCACCTTCGTCGTGGTCGTGGCTCTGCTTGCGTGGCTGTGCTCCACGCTGATCGCCACTCGTCGCGCCCACTCATGGGTCGGGCGGCCGACTGAACGGGCTGCCGGGGGCTGACGCGGCCGGCTGCCGGGATCAGCGCCGCCGCCGGGTCCGTCCGGTCCTGGCCGCCTTCGCCCGCTTGGCCGCGAAGCGCACACCGCCTGGGCTCTCCCCGACCTCCACGCGCACCACGGTCGACGGCGGATCCACGATCCCCTCACCGACGTGGAGGATGGACGTCTCCACGGCTCCGAGCTTGCTCAGGGCGCTGGAGGCGCTCTTGAGCTCCTCCTCCGCGGTGTCCCCCTTGAGCGCCAGCATCTCCCCGTACGGGCGCAGCAGTGGAATCCCCCAGGTCGCCAGACGGTCCAGCGGGGCCACGGCCCGCGCGGTCACGACGTGGACCGGCGGAATCCTGCCCATGACCTCCTCGGCACGGCCACGGACGACGGTGACGTGGTCAAGGCCCAGCAGCTCGACGACCTCGGTGAGGAAGTTGGTACGCCGCAGCAGCGGTTCGAGCAGCGTGATCTTCAGGTCGTCGCGGACCAGAGCGAGCGGGATACCGGGCAGTCCGGCGCCGGAGCCGACGTCGCACACGGTCACTCCCTCGGGCACGACCTCCGAGAGCACCGCACAGTTCAGCAGATGCCGCTCCCACAGTCGGGGCACTTCCCGTGGGCCGATCAGACCGCGCTGCACACCCGCCTCGGCGAGCAGTTCCGCGTAGCGGACCGCGTCCGCGAACCGATCGCCGAACACATCGCGGGCCTGCTCGGGCGCGGGGGGAAGCTCTGCTGCCTCCGTCACGGGGACCGTCCTTCCGTACGGCCGGGGAGCGCTCGACGCACCCCGCCAGGACTATCAGGGACCATCGGCTGCCGGGACCGCAGCCGTGGGGGACTACCAGGCTGACAAAGTTCGGCCCCGTCTGCGCAACAGACGGGGCCGGAACAACGTACAGACCGGATCAGGCAGGCAGCACGACGACGAAGCGCTCCGGCTCCTCGCCCTCCGACTCGCTGCGCAGGCCCGCGGCCTTGACCGCGTCGTGCACCACCTTGCGCTCAAACGGCGTCATCGGCTTGAGCTTCACAGGCTCGCCGCTGTTCTTGACCTCGGCCGCCGCCTCGGCGCCCAGCTCCGAGAGCTCGGCACGCTTCTTGGCCCGGTAGCCCCCGATGTCCAGCATCAGCCGGCTGCGGTCGCCGGTCTCCCGGTGCACGGCCAGGCGCGTCAGCTCCTGGAGCGCCTCCAGCACCTCGCCGTCACGGCCGACCAGCTTCTGCAGGTCGCGGCCGCCCGTGTCGCTGATGATCGACACGGAGGCGCGGTCGGCCTCGACGTCCATGTCGATGTCGCCGTCCAGATCGGCGATGTCCAGCAGACCCTCTAGGTAGTCCGCCGCGATCTCGCCCTCCTGCTCCAGGCGGGTCAGGGTGTCTGCACCCTCGGCAGCGGCGGAGGTGGTGCCTTCCGTCACGGGATGGACTCCTTCTTACTTCTTGGACGGGGACTTGGGCCGCTGCGGACCCTTGCGCTGGCCGGACTGGGCCTTGCTGCGGGCGCCGGAGCCGGGCTGGGCGCCCGGCTTCTTGGCGGAACCGGCCGGCTTGGCGTCCTTCGGTTCGACGTCCTGTGGCTCGTCGGACTTGCTCAGCGACCGCGACGAGGACGACATGGGCTCGGAACCACCCGCCGACTTGGACCCACCGGTCTGACGCTGCGCCTTGCTCTGCCGCTTGGGCTGCTGGCGCTTGGGGGCGCTCGTGGTCGGCGCACCGTCCTCGACGGTGGCGACGGCCGCGGCCTCGCTCTGCACCACGGTCCCGTCGGGCTGGGCCGCGAGGCCCGCCTTGTTCAGACCGTTGATGAACTTGCGCTCGAACTCGTTGCGGTCACGGCCCTTGATGACGATGGCCTTGACGATGGTCCGCTCACGCCGGTTACGGGTCTTGCCGTGGTGCGTGACGTGCTTGTACAGGCGCTCCAGGTAGGCGGCCTGGGCCTTGGAACCCGGGGTCGGGTTGTTGTGGATCACATACATCTGCTGGCCCATGGTCCAGACGTTGGTGGTCAGCCAGTAGACCAGGACACCGACGGGGAAGTTGATGCCGAAGACGGCGAACATGACGGGGAAGACGTACATCAGCATCTTCTGCTGCTGCATGAACGGCGTCTTCACCGTCGTGTCGACGTTCTTCGTCATCAGCTGGCGCTGTGTGTAGAACTGCGACGCCGACATCAGGACGATCATGACCGCGGTGACGACCCGGACGTCGGTCAACGAGGCGCCGAGCTGGGCCACCTTGTCCGCGTTGTCCGTGAACTTGGCCGCCAGCGGGGCGCCGAAGATGTGTGCCTTCCGCGCGCTTTCCAGCAGCTGCTCGTCGATGACGCCGATCTTGTCACCCGATGCGATGCCGTTGAGCACGTGGTACAGGGCGAAGAAGAACGGGGACTGCGCCAGGATGGGAAGGCACGAGGAGAGCGGGTTGGTGCCCGTCTCCTTGTACAGCTTCATCATCTCTTCGGACTGACGCTGCTTGTCGTTCTTGTAGCGCTCCTGGATCTTCTTCATCTCCGGTTGGAGCGTCTGCATCGCGCGCGTCGCCTTGATCTGCTTCACGAAGAGCGGAATCAGGGCGATACGGATCACTATCACCAGGGACACGATGGACAACCCCCAGGCCCACCCGGTATTGGGCCCGAAGATCGCGCCGTACACCGTGTGGAACTGGACGATGACCCAGGAGACGGGTGTCGTGATGAAGCTGAAGAGGCTGGCAATCGTGTCCACTAATCATGCTCCTTGGGCATGGGACGAGGTCTCTGCGGCCGGGCTCGACGGGATGGTGTCCCCCTCGGTGGCCGGCTCGGCGGCGGAGGGCCCGCCCTTGCGTGCACGCCAGGCGTTGCGCAGCATCTCGTGCCACCGCGGACGCTTGCGCGGCGGGACATGGTCCACACCGCCGAGCGACCACGGATTGCACCGCAGAATGCGCCAGGCCGTGAGTGCCGTCCCCTTGACCGCGCCGTGCCGGTCTATGGCTGTGTAGCCGTAGTGAGAACACGAGGGGTAGTACTTACAGACCGGTCCGAGCAACGGACTGATCGTCCACTGGTACAGCTTGATCAGAACCAGTAGCGGGTACTTCATCGCGCGCCCCCTCCTCCCAGCAGCCGTTGAAGGGCGGCATCCAGGTCTCGGGCCAACTGTGCATGGTCGGCGTCACCCGCACCGGGCAGCGCTCGTACGACTACCAGGCTACCGGGGGGCAAATGGGCCACTCGGTCACGCATCAGATGGCGAAGCCGGCGCTTCACCTTGTTGCGTATGACCGCGCCACCCACCGCCTTGCTCACGACGAAACCCGCACGCGTCGGGGGAGCGCTCTCCCCAGGCGCGTGCGGGTCCGTGGCACCGCTACGAAGGTGGACGACGAGAAGCGGGCGTCCGGCCCGACGTCCCCGGCGTACCGCGGTCGCGAAGTCCTCGCGCCGCCTCAGCCGATGCTCGGTAGGCAGCACGTCATGACCTGTCCGCGATCAGGCGGACAGTCGGGCGCGACCCTTGCTGCGGCGGGACGCCAGGATGGCGCGGCCGGCACGGGTGCGCATACGCAGCCGGAAGCCGTGGGTCTTCGCGCGACGACGGTTGTTCGGCTGGAAGGTGCGCTTGCTCACTCGGGGGCTCCAGTAGTGATTCGGTGGGTGGCGGGGCGTCGCCTGGCTGTCACCGTGCGCCCACGAGTAGCTCGCATTACGCCCGAGTGCACCGCTTCCCGATCACCGAAATGTGCCCTGGTCGGGGCACTGGTGCGTGATCTGTGCCCATCGGAGGCAGGCGGCAGCAGCCATCGACAACTCGACCTGGTTACGGTACGCGGGGCCGCGGCATCCGGTCAAACCAGCGACCCGGGAGAGACACTTGTCCACAGGCTGGGGACAACAACTTGAACCGTACCGGTCGCGCTGACTACCGTGACTGGACTCCGATTCGTTCCCTTGTCCCCGGACCGGCTGATTCGTTCCCGGCCGGTCCGCCCGACCGACGTCCCGACCCGTCCCACGACCACACGTTCGTGGGACCTGTGAGAGAGCGTGCCCTGTGGCTGACGTACCTGCCGATCTTGCCGCAGTGTGGCCACGCGTACTCGAGCGGCTTCTCGGTGAGGGGCGCGGACCGGGTGTCGAGGCGAAGGACGAGCACTGGATCAGGCGCTGCCAGCCGCTGGCTCTGGTCGCCGACACCGCCCTGCTCGCCGTACCGAACGAATTCGCGAAGGGCGTCCTCGAGGGCAGGCTCGCCCCGGTCGTCAGCGACACGCTGAGCCGTGAGTGCGGCCGCCCCATCCGCATCGCGATCACCGTCGACGACTCCGTCGGCGAGTCCCCGGCTCCGGCCGCCACCGCCCCGCCGCGCTACGAGGAGTCCGAGCTCCCCACCCCCCAGGGCCGTGACACCTATGAGGGCCATGACGGCCATGAGGGCCACGGGGGCTACGACGGATACGGCCGCCACCGTGCCGACGACCACCGCGCGGGCCGGCCCGACCGGCTCCCCACGGGCCCCGGCGACCAGCTCCCCGCCCCCCGCACCGAACAGGTCCCGCCGGCCCGCGCGGACCAGCTGCCGCCCGCCCGGCCCGCGTACCCGGGCGAATACCGGCGCTCCGAGCCCGGTGCCTGGCCGCGCTCCCCCCAGGACGACTACGGCTGGCAGCAGCAGCGGCTCGGCTTCCCCGAGCGCGACCCGTACGCGACGCCGCCGCCGGACTACCGCACACCGTCGCCGGCCCGGCCGCCGTACGAGCAGCAGCGCCCCGAGTACAGCGGCGGGCGCCCCGACTTCGACCAGCAGCGCCCCGACCGCCGCGACCTCCCGGAGCCGCCCGGCGGCGGCCAGGTGCACCGTGGCGGGCCCACCGGGACGGGCCGGCCCACCAGCGGCGCCCCCGGTCCGCTGGCCGCGCAGCCCGCGCCGGCGACGGGCCCGGGCGAGCCCACCGCGCGCCTCAACCCGAAGTACCTCTTCGACACGTTCGTCATCGGCGCCTCCAACCGCTTCGCACACGCCGCCGCGGTGGCCGTCGCCGAGGCACCGGCGAAGGCGTACAACCCCCTCTTCATCTACGGGGAGTCGGGGCTCGGCAAGACGCACCTGCTGCACGCCATCGGGCACTACGCGCGCAGCCTCTACCCGGGCACCCGGGTGCGGTACGTGAGCTCGGAGGAATTCACCAACGAGTTCATCAACTCCATCCGCGACGGCAAGGCGGACGCGTTCCGCAAGCGCTACCGCGACATGGACATCCTGCTCGTCGACGACATCCAGTTCCTGGCGCAGAAGGAGTCGACGCAGGAGGAGTTCTTCCACACCTTCAACACGCTCCACAACGCCAACAAGCAGATCGTGCTGTCCTCGGACCGGCCGCCCAAGCAGCTGATCACCCTGGAGGACCGGCTGCGCAACCGCTTCGAGTGGGGTCTGATCACCGACGTCCAGCCGCCCGAGCTGGAGACGCGCATCGCGATCCTGCGCAAGAAGGCGGTCCAGGAGCAGCTGAACGCGCCGCCGGAGGTCCTGGAGTTCATCGCCTCCCGCATCTCCCGCAACATCCGCGAACTGGAGGGCGCGCTGATCCGGGTGACGGCGTTCGCGTCGCTCAACCGCCAGCCCGTGGACCTCGGCCTGACCGAGATCGTCCTCAAGGACCTGATCCCGGGCGGCGAGGACACGGCCCCCGAGATCACGGCCACCGCCATCATGGCCGCCACCGCCGACTACTTCGGGCTGACGGTCGAGGACCTGTGCGGCACCTCGCGGGGGCGTGCGCTGGTGACCGCCCGCCAGATCGCGATGTATCTGTGCCGTGAGCTGACGGATCTGTCGCTGCCGAAGATCGGCGCACAGTTCGGCGGCCGGGACCACACGACCGTGATGCACGCGGACCGCAAGATCCGCGCGCTGATGGCGGAGCGGCGCTCGATCTACAACCAGGTGACGGAGCTGACGAACCGCATCAAGAACGGCTGACGTCCGTCCGCGCGGACGACGCCGGACAAGGCGCCGAGGGCGCCCCGGGAGGTCTTCCCGGGGCGCCCTCACTCGTTCCGCGGCACCCGCCCCGGCTCGTTCCGCGACCGCCCCTGTTCGAATGCCCGCCGGGTTACGGCCCCTCTCCACAGATTCCGCGACTTTCCTCCGTCCACATCCTGGGGACCGCGCAGTTGTCCAGACAGCGTCCACAGGTGGGGTGGCAGGATGTCGATCACACCAGCTCAGCCGCCTGTGGATTCGTGGACGGACGCTCTCCACAGCCTGTGGACAGGGCGAAGATCCACAGGCTGTGCACGCAGTTGTCCACCGGCGGCCCACAGGCTGAAGGCGGTTGTCCCCAGCGATCCCCGGCTTCTCCACATCGCTGTCCACTGTTCGGCAACATGACGCGTCTCCTCACCGCGTCGAGTGAAAGGCGTCACATCGAGGTGCCGGATTGACCTGTGGGAAAGGCGGGTAAAGCTGGGGACGGCACTGGGGAGAAGTGCCCCGAGGCTGTGCACGGGATGTGCAGAACTTTCCGTTCTCCACAGACAG
The DNA here is from genome assembly GCF_042678285.1 of Streptomyces caeni. Taxonomy (NCBI): domain Bacteria; kingdom Bacillati; phylum Actinomycetota; class Actinomycetes; order Kitasatosporales; family Streptomycetaceae; genus Streptomyces; species Streptomyces caeni. The sequence goes on along the minus strand of NZ_JBHUDX010000012.1, from coordinate 38,312 downwards.
GCCCGGTTGTCCACGGCCGCCGCCCACAGGGCCCGTGGACAAAATCTCAGGTGTGACCTGGGTCTATGTGGTTATCCACGGTTTCCACAGGCCCTACTACTACTCCCAATCAGAGAGACCGGGGAGTTCGCTTCGAAGCGGGTGCTGTGCACAACTCGCCCTCCGGCTTCCGGCCGCCCCTCGTCACGACTTGACCCCGACGGGCATCCACTGTCGGTGCCGTGCGTCAGACTGGTCCCCGGTGTCCTTCCCGTCCCAGGGGTCCGGGACACCACTCAGACGACGAAGGCGAAGCAGGGCGAGAACGCCGGCAACAGCAGGAGGCGGCTTACCGTGAAGATCCGGGTGGAACGCGACGTACTCGCGGAGGCAGTGGCCTGGGCGGCGCGCAGCCTCCCGGCCCGTCCGCCGGCGCCTGTCCTCGCCGGCCTGCTCCTGAAGGCCGAGGACGGGCAGCTGAGCCTGTCCAGCTTCGACTACGAGGTCTCCGCGCGCGTGTCCGTGGAGGCGGAGGTCGAGGAGGAGGGCACGGTCCTCGTCTCCGGCCGCCTCCTCGCCGACATCTCCCGCGCCCTTCCCAACCGCCCGGTGGAGATTTCCACAGACGGTGTACGGGCGACGGTGGTCTGCGGCTCCTCGCGGTTCACCCTCCACACCCTTCCCGTGGAGGAGTACCCCTCGCTGCCCCCGATGCCGAACGCGACGGGCACCGTCCCAGGCGAGGTCTTCGCCGCGGCCGCCGCCCAGGTCGCCATCGCAGCCGGGCGCGACGACACGCTGCCCGTGCTCACCGGTGTACGCATCGAGATCGAGGGCGACACGGTGACGCTGGCCTCCACCGACCGCTACCGCTTCGCGGTCCGCGAGTTCCTGTGGAAGCCGGAGAACCCGGAGGCGTCCGCGGTCGCCCTGGTGCCCGCCAAGACACTCCTGGACACCGCCAAGGCGCTGACCAGCGGCGACAGCGTGATCCTGGCGCTGTCCGGCTCGGGTGCGGGTGAGGGCCTGATCGGTTTCGAGGGCGCCGGGCGGCGTACGACGACCCGTCTCCTGGAGGGCGACCTCCCCAAGTACCGCACGCTGTTCCCGACGGAGTTCAACTCGGTCGCCACCATCGAGACCGCCCCCTTCGTCGAGGCCGTCAAGCGCGTCGCCCTGGTCGCCGAGCGCAACACCCCGGTGCGCCTCAGCTTCGAGCAGGGCGTGCTGACTCTGGAGGCCGGCTCCAGCGACGACGCACAGGCCGTGGAAAGGGTCGACGCCCAGCTGGAGGGCGACGACATCTCCATCGCGTTCAACCCGACCTTCCTGCTGGACGGACTGAGCGCGATCGACTCCCCGGTGGCCCAGCTGTCCTTCACGACGTCCACGAAGCCCGCGCTGCTCAACGGGAAGCCGGCGGTGGACGCCGAGGCGAACGAGGCGTACAAGTACCTGATCATGCCGGTGCGGCTGAGCGGCTGAGCGGCCGTCCACAGCGCTTGCCGGCCCTGTTGATCGCGGGTATGCCGGTCATCCCGGCCCGTCAGGTGAAGCCGCAGGTCGTGGCCACACGCTTGAGCGTGTATGCCCACAGATGTGCGTGAGCGTCCGGGTTTAGGCTCGGACGCGGGCACGGAAGTGCCCTCACGTCACGTCGCAACCTAAGGAACAACTGATGGAGCTCGGTCTCGTCGGACTCGGCAAGATGGGCGGCAACATGCGCGAGCGGATACGCCGCGCGGGGCACACCGTCATCGGATACGACCGCAACCCGGACCTCGCGGACGTCCACAGCCTCGAAGAGCTGGTGGGCAAGCTCGCGGGCCCGCGCGTGGTGTGGGTGATGGTTCCGGCCGGTGCCCCGACCCAGTCCACGATCGACGAGCTGGCCGATCTCCTGGAGCCGGGTGACGTGGTCGTGGACGGCGGGAACTCCCGCTGGACGGACGACGAGAAGCACGCCGGGCAGCTGGCGGCCAAGGGCATCGGCTTCGTCGACTGCGGCGTCTCCGGCGGCGTCTGGGGCCTGCAGAACGGCTATGCGCTGATGTACGGCGGGGACGCCGAGCACATCGCCAAGGTGCAGCCGTTCTTCGACGCGCTCAAGCCTGAGGGGCCGTACGGCTCGGTCCACGCGGGCAAGGTGGGGGCGGGCCACTTCTCGAAGATGGTCCACAACGGCATCGAGTACGCGATGATGCAGGCCTACGCCGAGGGCTGGGAGCTGCTGGAGAAGATCGACTCCGTGGACAACGTCCGCGAGGTCTTCCGCTCCTGGCAGGAGGGCACGGTCATCCGCTCCTGGCTGCTCGACCTCGCGGTCGGTGCCCTCGACGAGGACGAGCACCTGGACCGGCTGCGCGGCTACGCCGAGGACTCCGGCGAGGGACGCTGGACCGTGGAGGCCGCCATCGACAACGCGGTGCCGCTGCCGGCGATCACCGCGTCGCTGTTCGCGCGGTTCGCGTCCCGGCAGGACGACTCGCCGCAGATGAAGATGATCGCGGCGCTGCGCAACCAGTTCGGCGGCCACGCCGTCGAGACGAAGTGATCCACAGGGCCGCCCGGCGGTCCGCAACCCTGGGGGAGGTCGGCGAACGACCATGCACGTCACGCACCTGTCGCTGGCCGACTTCCGCTCGTACGCCCGGGTCGAAGTCCCGCTCGACCCGGGCGTCACCGCCTTCGTCGGCCCCAACGGCCAGGGCAAGACGAACCTCGTCGAGGCGGTCGGCTACCTGGCCACCCTGGGCAGCCACCGCGTCTCCTCCGACGCCCCCCTCGTCCGTGTGGGCGCCGACCGCGCGATCGTCCGGGCCGCGGTGCGCCAGGGCGAGCGCCGGCAGCTGATCGAGCTGGAGCTGAACCCCGGCAAGGCCAACCGCGCCCGCATCAACAGGTCCTCCCAGGTCAGGCCCCGCGACGTGCTCGGCATCGTACGGTCGGTGCTGTTCGCACCCGAAGACCTCGCGCTGGTCAAGGGCGACCCGGGCGAGCGGCGCCGCTTCCTCGACGAGCTGATCACCGCCCGCTCCCCGCGCATGGCGGGCGTCCGCTCCGACTACGACCGGGTGCTCAAGCAGCGCAACACCCTCCTCAAGTCGGCCGCGCTGGCCCGCCGCCACGGTGGCCGGTCCATCGACCTGTCCACCCTCGACGTGTGGGACCAGCACCTCGCCCGCGCGGGCGCCGAGCTGCTCGCCCGGCGCCTCGACCTGATCGCCGCGATCCAGCCGCTCGCCGACAAGGCGTACGACCAGCTGGCGCCCGGCGGCGGCCCGGTCGTCCTGGAGTACCGGCCGTCCGCGCCCGGTGAGGCGTACACCCGTGAGGCGCTCTGCGAGCAGTTGACGGCCGCGCTCGCCGAGGCCCGCAAGCAGGAGATCGAGCGCGGCGTCACCCTGGTGGGACCCCACCGGGACGATCTGCTGCTCAGACTCGGCCGACTGCCCGCCAAGGGATACGCGTCCCACGGGGAGTCCTGGTCCTGCGCGCTGGCGCTGCGCCTGGCGTCGTACGACCTTCTGCGCGCGGAGGGCAATGAACCGGTGCTCGTCCTCGACGATGTCTTCGCCGAGCTGGACACCCGCCGTCGTGAGCGCCTGGCGGAGCTGGTCGCGCCCGGGGAGCAGGTCCTGGTGACCGCCGCGGTCGACGACGACGTACCACACGCCCTGACGGGGACCCGGTACACCGTGTCCGACGGCACCGTGGAGCGTGCATGAGCACCGACGAGCCCGCCCCCGGCAAGACCCCCGGCCTCTCGGGCGTGGACCTCGCACGCGTGGCACTGAGGAACGCGAAGGAACAGGCACGCGCGCGTGGGGACGCGGCACAGCAGAAGAAGCAGGCGCGGCGCGGTGGCCTGCGCTCCGGCGCGCGCGCCGACCGCCGCGATCCGATGGCGCTCGGCGCGGCCATCAACCGGTTGATCACCGAGCGCGGCTGGGAGACGCCGGCCGCGGTGGGCGGCGTGATGGGCCGCTGGCCGCAGATCGTCGGCGAGGACCTCGCCAGGCACTGCGTCCCGCAGCGGTACGACGAGGACGAACGCGTTCTGACCGTGCAGTGCGGCTCCACGGCGTGGGCGACGCAGTTGCGGTTGCTGGCCCCGCAGCTGGTCGCGCGCCTCAACGAGGATCTCGGGCACGGGACGGTCCGGATGATCAGGGTGCACGGCCCCGACGGGTCCGCCCGCCGCTTGGGTCCCCTGCGCGCCCCGGGGAGCACCGGGCCGGGCGACACCTATGGGTGACATACATCACCCGAGGCCGCCCGGAGCAGTCCCTGAGGGGGCCTCCGTCACGCCCCGCGTGGGGGCGGACACCGACCTGACTCCGCAGTAGCCAAGGGTTGACAGCCGGAAGCGCTGAGTGCCGCTCAGAGCCTCTTGGAGCCCCGTTCCGTATATGGGGAGTCGGGTGAGACCGGTTGAGGGCGGCACATGCGGACTCAGGTACCGGCAAACCCCCATCACTGTCGGCGCTACCGGTAGACTGGGGGACAATCCCGCCCCGTTCGTGGGGACCGTCCGGGTAAAGCTGAGCAACGCTGATCAAGGCTTACCAACGCAACATGCCGCAGCCGCTCCGGCAACCGCCGACGAGCCTGGCTTGTGCTGTGCCAGAAAGGGCGCTTCGTGGCCGATTCCGGCAACCCCAACGAGAACATCCCGTCCACCGACGCCGGCGCACACGCCGAGGTCACCTCGTCCACCGGCGAGGTGACCGCTTCGTATGACGCCAGCGCGATCACCGTCCTCGAGGGTCTGGACGCGGTCCGCAAGCGACCCGGTATGTACATCGGCTCGACAGGTGAGCGCGGTCTGCACCACCTCGTGTACGAGGTCGTCGACAACTCCGTCGACGAGGCGCTGGCCGGGTACGCGGACACCATCGACGTCACGATCCTTCCCGACGGCGGGGTACGGGTCGTCGACAACGGCCGTGGCATCCCGGTCGGCATCGTCCCCTCCGAGGGCAAGCCGGCCGTCGAGGTCGTGCTGACGGTCCTGCACGCGGGCGGCAAGTTCGGCGGCGGCGGCTACGCAGTCTCCGGCGGTCTGCACGGCGTGGGCGTCTCCGTTGTGAACGCCCTCTCCAGCAGGGTCTCTGTCGAGGTCAGGACCGACGGCCACCGCTGGACGCAGGACTACAAGATGGGCGTCCCGACGGCCTCGCTCGCGCAGCACGAGGCCACGGGCGAGACCGGCACTTCCGTCACCTTCTGGGCCGACCCGGACATCTTCGAGACCACCGAGTACTCCTTCGAGACGCTCTCGCGGCGCTTCCAGGAGATGGCGTTCCTCAACAAGGGTTTGACGATCAAACTCACTGACGAGCGCGAGTCGGCGAAGGCCGTGACCGGTGCGGACGAGGCGGGCGCCGACGAGAAGGACGAAGTCAAGGCCGTCACCTATCACTACGAGGGCGGCATCGTCGACTTCGTGAAGTACCTCAACTCCCGCAAGGGAGACGTGGTGCACCCCACCGTCATCGACCTGGAGGCGGAGGACAAGGACAAGAGCCTGTCCCTCGAGGTCGCGATGCAGTGGAACAGCGGCTACAGCGAGGGCGTGTACTCCTTCGCCAACATCATCCACACGCACGAGGGCGGTACGCACGAGGAGGGCTTCCGCGCGGCCCTCACGAGCCTGATCAACAAGTACGCGCGCGACAAGAAGCTGCTGCGCGAGAAGGACGACAACCTCACCGGTGACGACATCCGTGAGGGGCTGACGGCGATCATCTCGGTCAAGCTGAGCGAGCCGCAGTTCGAAGGCCAGACGAAGACCAAGCTGGGCAACACGGAGGCGAAGACCTTCGTGCAGCGGGCGGTCTACGAGCACCTCAACGACTGGCTGGACCGCAACCCGGTGGAGGCCGCGGACATCATCCGCAAGGGCATCCAGGCGGCCACCGCGCGTGTGGCGGCCCGCAAGGCGCGTGACCTGACCCGGCGCAAGGGCCTCCTGGAGTCGGCGTCCCTGCCGGGCAAGCTGTCGGACTGCCAGTCGAACGACCCGACCAAGTGTGAGATCTTCATCGTCGAGGGTGACTCCGCCGGCGGCTCGGCCAAGTCCGGCCGCAACCCTCAGTACCAGGCGATCCTCCCGATCCGCGGCAAGATCCTCAATGTCGAGAAGGCCAGGATCGACAAGATCCTGCAGAACCAGGAGATCCAGGCGCTGATCTCCGCCTTCGGCACGGGTGTGCACGAGGACTTCGACATCGAGAAGCTCCGCTACCACAAGATCATCCTGATGGCGGACGCCGACGTCGACGGCCAGCACATCAGCACACTGCTGCTGACCTTCCTCTTCCGTTTCATGCGGCCGCTGGTCGAGGCCGGGCACGTGTACCTGTCCCGTCCCCCGCTGTACAAGATCAAGTGGGGCCGGGACGACGTCGAGTACGCCTACTCGGACCGCGAGCGCGACGCACTGATCGAGATGGGCCGCCAGCGCGGCAAGCGGGTCCGCGAGGACTCGATCCAGCGCTTCAAGGGCCTCGGCGAGATGAACGCCGAGGAGCTGCGCGTGACCACGATGGACCAGGAGCACCGGGTCCTCGGCCAGGTCACCCTGGACGACGCCGCCCAGGCCGACGACCTGTTCTCGGTCCTCATGGGCGAGGACGTCGAGGCCCGCCGCCAGTTCATCCAGCGCAACGCCAAGGACGTCCGCTTCCTCGACATCTGAGTCGGTCTCAGCTGACCGCACCAGGAAGGATCCCCACCGGCAATGGCCGACGAGAACACCCCAGTCACCCCCGAAGAGGGCGGCGAACTCGCGATGCGTGTCGAGCCCGTCGGGCTCGAGACGGAGATGCAGCGCTCGTACCTCGACTACGCGATGTCCGTCATCGTCTCGCGTGCGCTGCCCGACGTCCGGGACGGGCTCAAGCCCGTGCACCGCCGCGTCCTGTACGCGATGTACGACGGCGGCTACCGGCCCGAGCGCGGCTTCTACAAGTGCGCCCGCGTCGTCGGCGACGTCATGGGCAACTACCACCCGCACGGCGACTCCTCGATCTACGACGCGCTGGTCCGCCTCGCGCAGCCGTGGTCGATGCGGATGCCGCTGGTGGACTCCAACGGCAACTTCGGCTCCCCGGGCAACGACCCCGCCGCCGCCATGCGCTACACCGAGTGCAAGATGGCGCCGCTGTCCATGGAGATGGTCCGCGACATCGACGAGGAGACCGTCGACTTCACGGACAACTACGACGGCCGCTCCCAGGAGCCGACGGTCCTTCCGTCCCGCTTCCCGAACCTGCTGATCAACGGCTCCGCCGGTATCGCGGTCGGCATGGCGACCAACATCCCGCCGCACAACCTGCGCGAGGTGGCGGCCGGCGCCCAGTGGTACCTGGAGAACCCGGACGCCTCGCACGAGGAGCTGCTCGACGCCCTCATCGAGCGGATCAAGGGCCCGGACTTCCCGACGGGCGCCCTGGTGGTGGGCCGCAAGGGCATCGAGGAGGCCTACCGCACCGGGCGCGGCTCGATCACCATGCGCGCGGTCGTCGAGGTCGAGGAGATCCAGAACCGCCAGTGCCTGGTGGTCACCGAGCTGCCCTACCAGGTCAACCCGGACAACCTCGCGCAGAAGATCGCCGACCTGGTCAAGGACGGGAAGATCGGCGGCATCGCCGACGTCCGCGACGAGACGTCCTCGCGCACCGGCCAGCGGCTGGTCATCGTGCTCAAGCGCGACGCGGTCGCCAAGGTCGTCCTGAACAACCTCTACAAGCACACCGACCTGCAGACGAACTTCGGCGCCAACATGCTGGCGCTCGTCGACGGGGTGCCGCGCACCCTGTCCCTGGACGCGTTCATCCGTCACTGGGTGACGCACCAGATCGAGGTCGTCGTCCGCCGTACGCGTTTCAGGCTGCGCAAGGCCGAGGAGCGTGCGCACATCCTGCGCGGCCTGCTGAAGGCCCTGGACGCCATCGACGAGGTCATCGCGCTGATCCGGCGCAGCGACACGGTCGAGATCGCCCGTGAGGGTCTGATGGGCCTGCTGGAGATCGACGAGATCCAGGCCAACGCCATCCTCGAGATGCAGCTGCGGCGCCTCGCCGCCCTGGAGCGACAGAAGATCGTCCAGGAGCACGACGAACTCCAGGCGAAGATCCGCGAGTACAACGAGATCCTCGCTTCGCCGGTCCGCCAGCGCGGCATCATCAGCGAGGAACTCGGCGCGATCGTCGAGAAGTTCGGCGACGACCGCCGCTCCAAGCTGGTGCCCTTCGACGGCGACATGTCCATCGAGGACCTGATCGCCGAAGAGGACATCGTCGTCACCATCACGCGCGGCGGCTACGTCAAGCGCACCAAGACGGACGACTACCGTTCGCAGAAGCGCGGCGGCAAGGGCGTGCGCGGCACGAAACTCAAGGAAGACGACATCGTCGACCACTTCTTCGTGTCCACGACGCACCACTGGCTGCTGTTCTTCACCAACAAGGGCCGCGTCTACCGCGCGAAGGCGTACGAACTGCCCGACGCCGGCCGGGACGCCCGCGGCCAGCACGTCGCGAACCTGCTCGCCTTCCAGCCGGACGAGTCGATCGCGGAGATCCTCGCGATCCGCGACTACGAGGCCGCGCCGTACCTGGTGCTCGCCACCAAGGGCGGTCTGGTCAAGAAGACGCCTCTGAAGGATTACGATTCGCCGCGCTCCGGAGGCGTCATCGCGATCAATCTCCGTGAGACGGAGGGCGGATCCGATGACGAACTGATCGGGGCCGAGCTGGTTTCGCCCTCGGACGATCTGCTCCTGATCAGCAGGAAGGCGCAGTCGATCCGGTTCACCGCGACCGACGAGTCCCTGCGGCCGATGGGCCGTGCCACCTCGGGCGTCAAGGGGATGAGTTTCCGTGAGGGCGACGAACTCCTCTCGATGAATGTCGTTCGACCCGGTACGTTCGTGTTCACTGCCACCGACGGCGGGTACGCGAAGCGGACCGCCGTCGACGAGTACCGCGTCCAGGGTCGCGGCGGCCTCGGCATCAAGGCCGCCAAGATCGTCGAGGACCGCGGCTCGCTCGTCGGCGCGCTGGTGGTCGAGGAGAGCGACGAGATCCTCGCCATCACGCTGTCCGGCGGTGTGATTCGTACGCGAGTCAACGAGGTCAGGGAGACGGGCCGTGACACCATGGGCGTCCAACTGATCAACCTGGGCAAGCGCGATGCCGTCGTCGGTATCGCACGTAACGCCGAGGCGGGACGCGAGGCGGAGGAAGTCGACGGCGAGGAGGCCGTGGACGAGATCGCCGAGGGTGCCGCGACGACCGGCACGGACGAGGGTGAAACGCCCTCGGCCGAGTAGCACGAGGAGTGAGTCAGCGTGAGCGGAGCCACGGGCGCCGGACCGACGGGTACGGAGACGGACGGCGGCCATGGTTCCGGCACGGATCAGACCGGCTCCCATCAGTCTCATGGATCCCAGGGGGGAACTGTGACGGACACCCGAGGCCCGCAGACCCAGCAGTACGTGGCTGGAGCGGGCCCGGCCGCTCCGGGCGCCGCGCCGGCCGCTCCGGGCGCCGCGCCGGCCGCACCGGGCGTACAGCAGGCCCCGGGTCAGGGGCCGGCGGCCGCGTCCCCGCTGCCGGGCGATCGGCAGCCGCAGCAGCCCGCGGGGCCCTACCACCCGCCGCAGGCCTACCCGGCGCAGACACCGGCGGGCGCCGTACGCCGCCCCCGCACCGGCGCGCGCACCACCCCCCGGACGCGCAAGGCGCGCCTCAGGGTGGCGAAGGCGGACCCGTGGTCGGTGATGAAGGTCAGCTTCCTGCTCTCCATCGCGCTCGGCATCTGCACGATCGTGGCGTCGGCGGTGCTGTGGATGGTCATGGACGCCATGGGCGTCTTCTCGACGGTCGGCGGCACGATCTCGGAGGCCACCGGCTCGAACGAGTCGAACGGATTCGACCTGCAGTCGTTCCTGTCGCTGCCGCATGTGCTGATGTTCACGATGATCATCGCTGTCATCGACGTCGTTCTGGCGACCGCCCTGGCGACGCTGGGCGCGTTCATCTACAACCTCTCCGCGGGTTTCGTGGGCGGCGTCGAGCTGACGCTGGCGGAGGACGAGTAGCCGGGGTTCCCGAGCGCGCCCCGGACGGACCCCTGGTTATCGATTTTGGGACTGCCCACGTCGTGCGCTAATCTTCAGGAGTCAGCGCGCGGGACGCACACCGCAGAGCGCGGCGGGGCTATAGCTCAGTTGGTTAGAGCGCATCCCTGATAAGGATGAGGCCACAGGTTCAAATCCTGTTAGCCCCACCAGCGAAGAGACCCCCGGATCATCGGTCCGGGGGTCTCTTGGCACCAGCGATTGACACCAACAGCGGCGATCAGCCGATGAGCGGGTCTTCCAGCAGCTCGGCGAGCATCGCGACGGCTTCCCGCTCGCTGTTGCCCACCACGTGCGTGTAGACGTCCATGGTCATGCTGATCTGGCTGTGCCGGAGGATCGCCTGAGCCACCTTGGGGTGCACCTTCAGGAAGGCGAGCAGGGTCCCGCAGGTGTGCCGGGCGAGCCGGACCGTGATGCGGCGGACGCCGGCCCGCTCGACCAGCCGATCGAAAGTGCGGGAGAAGCCCACCGGATCGATCATTCCGCCATGCTCGGACGAGAAGATCAGGTCTTGGTCCGGCTCCTGAGACCAGTGCTGACCGGCGATCTTCTGTTCCAGCTCTTGCAGCTCCCGCCGCTCTTCCAGGGCGCGGGCACAGAACTCCGGCAAGGGGAGCACCGCCTGTGACGACTCGGTCTTGAGATCCTTGAGGACCAGACCGACGCCCTTCACGCGCTGCACCTGCTTGACCGGCGTGAACTGCCTAGCCTCGGAGTCGATGTCCTGCCGGCGCACGCTGTGCCGACGCGCGCCCACTGCGGACAGGGCCAGGCGCTATGAGTCGATCACCCCATAGAGCAGCTCACGGCCAAGACAATGCCTCCGGCGGGGGATCGGCCGGCACCGGGATGGAGGGGGCGCCGCCGCCGGCTGCGGGTCCCTAGGGGCATGCGCGGGGAGCTCGTCCCGGCCCCCCCGCCGACCCAGGCAGAGCCGAGCAGACGCGGCCCAGGGCGTCAAGGTCGTTCGTACGGTGGCGCGTTCCACCTTGACGCCCTGAACCACGCCCGCTCCACGGTGTGTGGGTCGACGGCGGGCGGGATGGGAGCTGGGGAAGGTGGTGGGCTGAGGTTGCGAGCTGATAAGCACGGCCGATATGACTGCCAGTGACCGAGCCGTGTAGAGCTGCGGAACTGATCGTTTCCTGCCCGCGTCATAGCGTTTATGGCACAAGGTGGGAGCACGATGGGTGAGGAGCCGACGTGGGCAGATCTACTGGTCACCTTCCTCTTCATAGGGGCCGTTCCTACCCTCATCGGAGGGGCAGCCGTCTTATCCCTTATCGGACTGACGATGTGGATGACAGCACCGCTGAGGAGACGCAGGCGGAAACGAAACGCCTAGCGTGCCGGATTGGATCTGCCAAGACCGCCCCACTCCGCTGACACCAGCGGCTGACACCAACAAGCGCGAACGGCGGTGACCCGAACTGGACGGCAGTGAACGGTCAGGTGAGGCATGGAGAGCGCTGGCCGATGTTGCCGACACCGCATGATCGACCGGATAAGGATGAGGCCACAGGTTCAAATCCTGTCAGCCCCACCAGCGAAGAGACCCCCGACCGGCCATGGTTGGGGGTCTTCGCCGTGAAGGCGTCGTACGCAAGATCGCCCGAGATGTCGTCGTGGTGCCGGGGGTGGCGGTTCCGAGGTCACAGCCGCAGGCGCACCGTCGGCTCGATGGAGGTGGCAGGTTCGTGCAGGCTCCTGAGGGCATGGCGGGCGATCGGGACCGACGCGACGGCGGTCGTGCGCGCGCGGTGGCGGCAGGTCGGGGCGGCTCCGTGGGCCTCGGCGCTGATGCGTTGCTTCATCGTGGGGGGCAGGGACCGGTCGCGCGCCCAACTGTCGGGAGCGGGCATCGGGAGCGTCGCCTGTGGGCTGCCGTTGTGTGCCGGCTGTGTCTGGGCCACGGCCGCCTCGGCGGTCGTGGTGGCGAATCCGAGCGCGGCGCACAGCGCCAGGAAGGCTGTGACGATGGCGGTCCACAGTTTCATGACCTTGTTCCCGGTCATGACCCCTCACTTTCAGGTTGGTCGATTTGCGTACTTTCCTCATGATGTGTAAGGGCGCTGGGAAGTGGTGGACCGACGCCCGTGGCGCGTCGATCTTCCGATGAACACCACCCGGACGGGCGCAAGAGGCCCCGAACGTCCGGTTCGGGTGAGGAAGGTAGTGAACATCACGTTCTGTGAGGTCTGATCGCGCGTAGATCGGAGCGGTGCCGTCCTGCCGTACTGGGGTGTGCAGGGCGGCAGTTGAGGACCAATGGAGGACCGACGCAGGTCACTGGTCGATATCGGCCGGTGTGTATAGTCGGGCGCCAGAGGTCCCCTACGTCAAGGAAAGACGAGGTCGCGCGGTGAAGAAGCTTCTCCTGGTCGCACTGGCCGCCATCGGCGGGCTCCTCGTGTACCGCCAGATCCAGGCGGATCGCGCCGAGCAGGATCTGTGGACGGAGGCGACCGACTCCGTGCCCACGGGTTCCTGAGCCCGACGGACGACAGAATCAGAGCAGGCCCCGGCCGTCGATGCGGTCGGGGCCTTGTGTTGCCCCGGAGGCGGGGCGGGTGTAGGGGGCGTCGGCAATGGAGCGCGCCCCCTGCCCGGTGTCCTGGGGAGGCCGTTTCGGCCGCTCGTACGCAATGCGCGGGTGCCGACGTGTCGTGCGGTGCAGGATGGGCGACGGTCCGGGCAGCGCAGGACGGGGGTGGCGGGTGATGAGGCGGCGCACGGAGCCTGGTTGCGGGGCGCTCCGGCGCGGCCGCACGCCGGCACGCGCGGCGGTCGCCCTGTGCACGGCGGTGCTCGGCGTGAGCGTGGCGCTCCCCGCGCGGGCCGCCACGGTCGCCATGCCTGGGGCCGCCGCGCCGGCCCCGTACGCGTTCGACCCCGGCGCCCGGACGGTCGCGGGCGCCACCGGCACCGCGGGCGCCGTACGCCTGGACCCCGGGCGTACCTACAGGAGCAGCCTGCCCGCCGACGGCAAGCGCTACTACCGACTCGACCTCGACGCCACCGCCACCGCCTATGTCTCCGCGACGGCCGTCCCCGGTGCGGGCGCGGCGGTCTCCTCCTCCGACGGTCTCAAGGTGTCCGTCCAGGACGCCGACGGCACCCTGTGCTCCTCGGGAACCACCCACGTCGGCCCCACCCAGAGCCCGCACCCCATCGCCGCGTGGGCGGCCCGGGAGACCGGTCCGGGCACCTATGTGTGCCGACGGGCGGGGGTGTACTACGTGGTCGTCGAACAGCGCGACCTGTCCGCCCCCGCGTCCGGCGACTGGGACCTGGAGCTGGACTACGTGTCCGAACCCGCCCTGCGGCAGCCGGGCCGGACGGTCCCGCCCGGCGCATGGAACTCGGCGGCACCGCAGCCCCTCGCGGGTGACGCGACACGGCGCGAGGGCGGAGCCGGCTTCGCCACGGCGAGCGCCCTCGGGCAGGGCGTCTGGCAGGACGCGATACGGCCGGGGCAGACCCTCTTCTACAAGGTGCCCGTCGACTGGGGCCGGCAACTGTCCGCCACCGCCGAACTGGGCGGCTCCACCGGAGGCTCCGGCTATGTGGGCACCGCCATGGTCATGTCGCTGTACAACCCGGTCCGCGCGCACGTCGACGACGCCGACGCCGGTTACAGCGGCGCCCGGGCATCGGCCGCGCTCGATCCACTGCCGCCCGTCGAGTACGCCAACCGCCACGCCGTCGGCAGCAGGGCGAGCGGGATGCGGTTCGCCGGCTGGTACTACCTCGCGGTGCACCTCGGCGCACCGGTCGCGGACAGGTTCGGGCAGGGGCCGTTCACGCTGACGCTGCGCGTGCGGCTGAGCGGGACTCCGGCGTCCGGTCCGGCCTACGCGGGACGGCCGTCACCTCGGGACGTGTTCGAGGTGACGGCGGCGGACCGCCAGGAGGCGGAGGCCGGGGCGGAGGCCGGGGCGGAGGAGGGAGGCGGCGGGGGAGACCGCGCCGTCGGCACCGGGGGCGCCGTGCCGCGGGCCGACGGCGACGGGGGCGGCGGAAGCGGGAGCCGGAGCGAAGGCGGGGGACGGGACAGCCGCGCGATGAAGCTGGTCGCCGTGGGCGGCATCGGCACCGGGAGCGTCCTGGTCCTGGGGCTCGCGCTGTGGACCCTGGCCGCCCGGCGGCATGTGCGCGGCGGCCGGGCCGGATGACGACCTGGCGGGCGGCGCGGGCCGGGGCGCGTGAGCCGGGCGAGGAGGCGAGAGGGGCCGGGTGGCCGCCACCAGACGCTTGCCCAGCGCTCCATCCTTCAGGGTGGAGGTGTGGGTCATCCTGCCTGTAGCGCCCCGAAGGGTCGCGGCAGCACGACTGGAAGCGCCCGGTCCGACAACCGAGTTGCCAAACCCAGCGTCGGACGGGCGGGAAGTCAGGCCTGCTGAGGCCGTGTGAGACCGCCCCTCACCGGACGGCAGTGGCCCGTGAAACAGGAACGCGAGGTGGTACCGCGGAGCGGTGCGGACCGGAATCTCCCGCCCTCGGGCAGGAGAGGGCGTCAAAGCCGTGCGAGGGCCCAGAACCCCACCGCGAAGCACACGAGCGCGGCGAGCAGGACCGGCACGGCGACCTTCGCAGGGGGCCCCGGCCGGCGTGCGGTGGGTCGCCTGTGGTGCCGTGTGATCTGCCGCGGCTGTGTGGGGGCGTACGGGGACGGGACGGGGTACGCGGCGTGGACGGACTGCGGCAGCGCCGCGCCGAGGACCGCGGGCGGGACGGGGGAGGACGAGGACACCCGCGGGGGCTCGTGACGCGGGACGGCGGAGGCAACCGTGGGCACCGCCGGTGCCGTGGGAGCGGGGGCCGGGGCCACGGCCCCGGCGGACGGGGCGGGCGGCTGCCCGGGCGGGCCCTGCAGGGCACCCAGCGCCTCACGCGGCAGCGGCGGCGGAAGATGGAAGCTCCCCGTGTCCGACATGGCCGACGGCTGCCGGGCCGGCGCCGGATCGACGGCGGGCCTGGGCGGTACGGCGGGAGGCGTGGAGTCCGGCCGCACCGCGCTGGGCGCAGGGCCGGGCGCCGCCCCGGACGTGCTGTCGCCGGTGCCGGTGCCAGTGCCGGAGGCAGAGGCGGCCGGGGCGGTCGTGGGCCGTGGCGGTATCGGCCCGGTCGTGGGCCGTGCCGGTCCGCCGTCCGTCCCGGAGCCGTGGGTGTGCGGCGGCTGCGGCTGCGGCGCGGAACCCGCGTCGGCGGACGCCGTCACCGGCCGGACGGACGGGTCGCCCGGCGCGCGGAGCGGGGCCGCAGCCGATCCGTTCGTCACTCCCGATGCCGTACGCAGCGGTCCCTCGGGGCCGAACCCGGCGGGGAGCGGACCGAGTTGGTCGAAGATCTCCACCTGCTCGTCATCGGGTCCGGGCTCGGGCAGCAGCTCCGCGGCCGCGGCGAGGGCCTTGCGCGCGCCCGTGGCGGTGCGGAACCGCGCGGCCGGGTCCGGCTGCAGCAGCGTCGCCACGACCTCCCACAGGGGCCCGGGAATCCCGCGGGGCGGCCCCGGCGTGCCGTTGGCCGTGAAGTGCGCGACGAGCGCCTTGGCGTCCGGCTTGGCGCCCTCCAGAAGGTAGAGCGCGACCAGGCCCACGGCGAACAGATCTGCCGTGAAGTCCGGGTCCGCGCCCATCAGCTGCTCGGGGGCCAGATAGCCGGGTGTCCCCACCACGTAGTCGGTCTCGGTCAGCCGCGGCTCGCCCAGGCGCATGGCGATGCCGAAGTCCGACAGCCGCAGCCGGGGGCGGGCGGTGCCGGTGGCCTCGAGGAGCACGTTGGCGGGCTTGATGTCGCGGTGCACGACCCCCTCCGCGTGCACGGCGGCGAGCCCGGACAGCAGCTGGTCCAGCAGCACGCAGACGAAGCGCGCCGGCAGCGGGCCGTAGTCCCCGACGAGATGGACCAGCGAGCCCCCGGTGACCAGGTCCATGGTGAACAGGACCTTGTCGTCGTCCGCGGCCCAGCTGGCGGGCGCGAGCACATGGGGGTGGTCGATCCGCAGCGCCTGCTCGCGCACGAACCGCAGCAGCGCGTGCGCGTCGCTCTGCTGCAGGACCTTGGCGGCCACATAGCGCCGCCGCCGGTGGTCCCAGGCGCGCCAGACCGCACCGACTCCCCCGCGCCCGATGGGATCGACCAGTTCGTACCGCCCGGCGAAGACCTCACCCATGGTCGTGCGTCGCTCCCCCTTCCGGCCTCCGGACGGTGCCGGGTACCCCCGCGCACCCCCGGCGCGGGAGTCCCCGGCGGCCGGGGCGTCGGCTCAGCTCTGGTGGGACTGGTAGTGGGCGACGGCGTCGGAGGTACGGCCGGCGCCGTACACCCGGAGGAACTCTGCCAGCTCCGGGTGGGTCGGGGCGAGGGTGTCCGCGGCCTCGATGATGTCGCCCGCCGCCGCCACCGAGCGCAGCAGGGACTGGATCTCGCGCACCACCCGCTTGACCGTCGGGGCACCCGAACTGCTCGTCGACTGCGTGGCGTTGCTCAGCACGGAACCCCCCTGCGACTTCCTGATCTCGTCCATCCGCTCGGTCGCCTCCGCGGCGCTCACGCTGCCGTCCGCGACCTGCCCCGCCAGATCCTGCAGCAGCTGCACCCGCTGGACCACCGCGGGATTGCCGATCTTGGCACGCTGACCACTCATCAGCTGCGACAGCATGGGAGCGGACAGCCCCAGCACCCCCGCGAGACGAGCCTGGTTGAGACCCAGATCGTCGATGAGCCTACGGAACAACGCCCCCAACGGCTCCCCGTACCAGTTCCGCTGCAGCTCCCGCGCTCTTGCGGTGGCTTCCTGCTGTGCGGCGTCCATTGCGTCTCCCCATCGCTTCCCCAACTACCGTGGTTCGCTGTAGCGAACCACGACGAGCATCTTACGGAGAGTGGTCGTCCACGGGGACCCCCCAACTTTTTGCGAGATACCGGGGGTGACCCGCTACGCTGGTGCGCAGCGCCCGCCGGTCCGCTTTCCGTCGGCCGGTCGCGCCTTTCTCGGGGCCTTAGCTCAGTTGGTAGAGCGCTGTCTTTGCATGGCAGATGTCAGGGGTTCGACTCCCCTAGGCTCCACATCCCGGACCGGTCAGGTGCCCCTCGCGGCGGCTGACCGGTTTCTTGTTGCGCGGTGACCCGAGTCACACAAAGGATTTGCAGTCATTGCATTCTTTTGTGCAAATGGCCGTCGGTGCCGGGCCTCCCGGGGTCCCCGGCCGGGCGGTCGCCGGGGCGGCCGGGCGGTCTGTCGCGGGGTGAGCGGCCTTGTGTGCACGGGGGTGGCCGCAGATGCGTAGCCGAATGAATGCCTTACGTCACCGAAGTCTCCATGGAACGTGCACACGAGGGGCGTTGCAAACGTCATCGGGAGGAGAACGCGTGAACGCTTCCGCACCTTCCGGACGGCTCCGTGCGCGAAAACCGCCGTGGGGCGGGAGACCCGAAGGCCGCCCGCCCCACGGCTGGTCTCACGCTCCACGGCACCGCAGGACCCGCGCCGGGCGTAGCGGGCGAGGGTCCGGTGAGGTTCAGCGGCGGTCGTCGTGCTCGGTGGGATCGTCCTCGGTCTGCTTCGACTGCACCTCGGGGTCGAGATCGCTCGGTCCGCTGCCGTCCACCGAGGTGAGGCGGTCGCTCTGCGAGGTCTCCGTGGCGGCGGGCGGCTCCACCAGCCAGTCGGGGTTCGCCTGCCTGTCCCACCACTTCCAGGCGGCGAAGGCGCCGGCGCTCAGGACGCCCATCAGCGCCAGCCCCTTGGCGCCGCGCCGGCACCGGGCCCGCCGCTCCTGCCGGCGCACCAGCCTGCGGACCTGCTGCGGCGAGACCTGGCCGCGCAGTGCGGCCAGCGCCGCGGCACCGCGGGCCACCGCCTCGTCGCGGGCCGGACCGGCCGTGGCGATCGCCTGCTCGATTCTCGGGCGGGAGTAATCGGCCGCCTGGCGGGCGGCCTTGCGGGTGTAGAGGGCGGCTTCGTGAGCGGCCTGGTCCACCCTGGGCGGCACATGGGTGCGGGCCTGCTCCAGGCGCGGCGCGAGATGGGCGCCGTACTGGACGCGGGCCTGCTCGGCGGCCTGCGTCATCTTCGGCGCGAGACGGACGCGTGCTTCGTGCGCATAGTGCGCCGCCTTGTCCTTGGCCGTGTCGGCGTAGGGCGCCACCACTTCCGCGGCGTGCAGCACGCTGTCCTTCGCCGAGCCCGTCGCGGCGCGCACGCTGTCGATGCGGGTCACGGGTTCCTCCTCCTGGGTGGCGTACGTATTTCGACTTTCCAGCCTTTTACGGATCATGCCTCCCCAACACCTCCTGAGCATGCGAGGGAGGGCATCCGGGTCATTCGGCTCAAAAGGGGCCACCATGGTCCGCGCGTCCACGGCGGCCGTCCGGCCGCTTTGGCCACATCACTGGTCCACCAAGGGAACACTCCGTGCATGTCGGGCCAGAGGTGGCGGCCGGACGACCCACAGGGCGTACCGTGCGAGGATCGGGGGGTCACAGAGGACAACGGAAGGCAGATCGTGGCTGAGCAGCTTTACGCCACCCTGAAGACCAACCACGGCGACATCCAGGTCCGGCTGCTGCCGAACCATGCGCCCAAGACGGTCCGTAACTTCGTCGCGCTCGCCCAGGGCGAGCGCGAGTGGACGCACCCCGCGACCGGTGAGAAGTCCACCAAGAAGCTCTACGACGGCACGGTCTTCCACCGGGTGATCAGCGGTTTCATGATCCAGGGCGGTGACCCGCTGGGCAACGGCACCGGTGGTCCGGGATACCAGTTCGAGGACGAATTCCACCCGGACCTCGCCTTCGACAAGCCGTACCTGCTGGCCATGGCCAACGCCGGCCCGGGCACCAACGGCTCCCAGTTCTTCATCACGGTCGCGCCCACGGCCTGGCTGAACCGCAAGCACACCATCTTCGGCGAGGTCGCCGACGCGGCCAGCCAGAAGGTCGTGGACTCCATCGCCACCGCCCAGACCAACCCGCGCACGGACCGCCCGGTCAACGACGTGGTCATCGAGTCGGTCGTCGTCGAGACCCGCCAGGGCTGAGTCCGAGGGCACACCGCACGAGGGAACAACCGCACGAGGGAACAAAAGCGCCCCGCCCATCCGTCCAAGGAAGGGCGGGGCACCCCGTCGTACGGAGAGGTGAGGGACCCGATGGACCAGGCGCCAGGCAGCCCGCAGGGCCCGCAGAACCGAGAATCGCACGCAGCCCCGGAACTGCCGGTCTGCTACCGGCACCCGGACCGGGAGAGCGGCATCCGCTGCACACGCTGCGAGCGTCCCATCTGCCCGGAGTGCATGGTCAGCGCCTCGGTCGGCTTCCAGTGCCCGGAGTGCGTCCGCAGCGGTTCCGGCACCGGACACGCCCCGGGGGCCTCCCGGCCCCGTACGCTCGCCGGCGGCACCATCACCCAGGACCCGCGTCTGGTCACCAAGGTGCTGATCGGCCTCAACCTGGCTCTCTTCCTGGTCCAGCGGTCGGTCGGCGATCGGTTCACCGAGTGGTTCGACCTTCTCGGCCAGGCGTACGTCCCGCTGCTCGGCTCCGTCGAGGGCGTCGCACAGGGCCAGTGGTACCGGCTGCTGACGGCGATGTTCCTGCACGGCAGCTACATCCACATCCTGTTCAACATGCTGAGCCTGTGGTGGATCGGCGGCCCGCTGGAGGCGGCCCTGGGCCGTGCCCGCTATCTCGCGCTCTATTTCACCTCCGGGCTCGCCGGCGGCGCGCTCACCTATCTGATCGCCGCGCCCAACCAGCCCTCGCTCGGCGCCTCCGGCGCGATCTTCGGGCTCTTCGGCGCCATGGCGGTGCTCATGCGGCGCCTCAACTACGACATGCGCCCCGTGATCGCCCTGCTGGTGATCAACCTGATCTTCACCTTCAACCCGGCGTTCAACATCGCCTGGCAGGCCCATATCGGCGGACTCGTGGCCGGCGTCGTGGTCGGGTACGCCATGGTCCACGCCCCGCGGAAGCGGCGGGCCCTCGTGCAGTACGGAACATGCGCACTGGTGCTGGCCGTCGTGGTGTTGATGACGCTGCTGAGAACCGCCCAGCTCACCTGAGCGGCGGACAGGCACAGGTCGTAGCCCGAGGTTGTACCCAGCGTTGTCCACAGTCAGTGGCGGATCTTGTGCATGTAGTGGGGAACACGCGCGCCCCCTGTCACCGACCGGAGTTTTCCCAGGTCAGGCAGGGGGCGAACGGGTTTGCGAAGCTGGGTGGATCTGTCATACCGGCGTCAATGCTCGATGGGTTATCCACAGATCGTCGTTCTTTTTCCACTGGTCGCAAGCTCTGTGTACAGAGCTGTGGATAACTCGGCGCAGGCCGCGGCCGGCGCCGGAGGGGAACCCGGTGGAGCGGGAGCTACTTCCACTGAGTGGACACGCCGAATCCCGCCGCGATGAACCCGAAGCCCACCACGATGTTCCAGTTGCGCAGCGCGTGGATCGGCAGCGAGCCGTCGGTCACGTAGAAGATGACGATCCAGGCGAGACCGATGATGAACATGGCCAGCATCACCGGCGCCACCCAGCCGCGGCTCTGCAGCTTGAGGTTCGTCGCCTGCTTCGACGGCGGCGGCGTGTAGTCGGCCTTCTTGCGGATACGTGACTTCGGCACGAGGGTCTCTCCTGTCGATGCGCTGCGTGGCCGCGCAGGGATCTGGGGCGGGCTCCGGGCGAGCGTACAAGGGGATACTGAGTGCTCCCCCGGGCGTCCGTTAGCGTAGTGCTTCCGTGGCGCCGAAGGAGATAAGGGTACGTTGAGCAATACGGCCGACTCCCCCCAGGAGGGTTCCCGTCCCCCGCAGACGGGGTCCACGCCCTCCCGACCGCACGGTGTGCGGCCCGTGCGGGTCCTCACCGTCGGAGTCTTCGCGCTCGCCGGGCTCCTCTTCATCACCAGTTTCAACACGGCCAAGGGCACCAACATCCGCACGGACTCCTCGCTGCTGAAGCTCTCGGACCTCATCCACGACCGCAGCCACAAGAACGCCCGGCTCGACGAGTCCAACGCCGCCCTGCGCAACGACGTCGAGGCCCTCGCCAAGCGCACCGCCGGCGGCACCAGCGAGGCCGACCAGGCGCGGCTCACGGCGCTGGAGAAGAACGCAGGTACCCGCAAACTCACCGGCAAGGCCGTCACGGTCACCCTTAACGACGCCCCGCCCAACGCGACCGCCAAGCTCCCCGGCTACCCGGAGCCGCAGCCCGACTACCTGGTCATCCACCAGCAGGACCTGCAGGCCGTGGTGAACGCCCTGTGGCAGGGCGGCGCCCAGGGCATCAAGGTGATGGACCAGCGGCTGATCTCCACCAGCGCCGTGCGCTGCGTCGGCAACACCCTGATCCTCCAGGGCCGGGTCTACTCGCCCCCGTACAAGATCACCGCGATAGGCAACCCGGACAGGCTCCAGAAGGCACTCGCCGACTCGCCCGCGATCCAGAACTACATGGTGTACGTCAACGTCTACGGTCTCGGCTGGAAAGTCGCCGAGAACGGGACGGTGACTCTTCCCGGCTACTCGGGCACAGTGGATCTGCATTACGCGAAGCCTGTGGAGTAGGGCCCGGGAACGGCTGCCGCTGGGGGAACCTGTGTCGGTGCGTGTGATCGTCAGGACCGTCAGTGAACTGTGCATCACCCTCGGCGCCCTCATCGTTCTGTTCGTCGTCTACGTGCTCTTCTGGACGGGCGTGAAGGCGGACGGCGCCATGAACGACCAGATCGACCGGCTGCAGCGGCAGTGGGCGGCGGCAACGGTGCGCCAGGCCGCCGCGCCCGGGAGCCCGGCGAGCCCGAAGCGGCCGGCGCCGTACGCGCCGGGCAGGCCCTTCGCCGTGATGTACATCCCACGGCTCGGTTTCACGTGGAACAAGCCCGTGCTCGAGGACACCGCCGTGGGCACCCTCAAGAAGGGCCTCGGTCACTACAAGGGCACCGCCCGGCTCGGCCAGGAGGGCAACTTCGCGGTCGCCGGTCACCGGCGCACCTACGGCGACCCCTTCAAGGACTTCCCCGGGCTGCGCCCCGGCGACGCGGTCGTCCTCACCGACGGAAGCACCTGGTTCACGTATCGGATCGACAAAGGGCCCTACAAAACCGTGCCGACGGACGTCGAGGTGATCGACCCTGTGCCACGTAAGTCCGGGTATACGCGTCCGGGCCGCTATCTGACGCTGACGACGTGCGATCCCGAGTGGGGGCACAGTCACCGGCTGATCGTCTGGGCGCATCTCGATTCCACACAGCCTGTGGAGGCAGGGAAACCGGCGGCCCTCCGCCGTTAGTCTGGTGGCGTACGGCGAGAGTCTGGTGCCGTGGTGAGACGGAAGGGACGGCATGTACGGCTGGATCTGGCGGCATCTGCCGGGAAACGTATGGGTGAAGGCGCTGATGTCCGTCGTGCTGGCGCTGGCCGTGGTCTACGTCCTGTTCCAGTACGTCTTCCCGTGGGCCGAACCACTGCTGCCCTTCAACGATGTGACGGTGGACAACCAGTGAGCGCGCGCATTCTCGTCGTCGACAACTACGACAGCTTCGTCTTCAACCTGGTCCAGTACCTGTACCAGCTGGGCGCGGAGTGCGAGGTGCTGCGCAACGACGAGGTGGCTCCCGAGCACGTTCAGGACGGCTTCGACGGTGTGCTGCTGTCCCCGGGCCCCGGCACCCCTGAGGAGGCCGGCGTCTGCGTCGACATGGTGCGCCACTGCGCCGCGACCGGTGTGCCCGTCTTCGGGGTCTGCCTGGGCATGCAGTCGATGCAGGTGGCCTACGGCGGCGTCGTCGACCGCGCGCCGGAGCTGCTGCACGGCAAGACCTCGCTGGTCGAGCACGAGGGCAGGGGCGTCTTCGCGGACCTGCCCTCCCCGTTCACCGCGACCCGCTACCACTCGCTCGCCGCAGAGCCGGACACCGTGCCCGCCGAGCTGGAGGTCACGGCGCGGACGCACGACGGGATCATCATGGGGCTGCGGCACCGTGAACTTCCGGTCGAGGGCGTGCAGTTCCACCCCGAGTCGGTGCTCACCGAGCATGGTCACCGGATGCTGGCCAACTGGCTGGCGGAGTGCGGTGACCAGGAGGCCGTGGCGAGGTCGGCGGGGCTCGCCCCGGTGGTGGGCAGGGCCACGGCGTGACCGCGCTGCGTCCCGAGCGCGAGAGCGGTGCCGCCTACGGCGACGCCGCGGAACACGGGTCCCCGTACGGGCAGCAGTCCTACGACGGATCCGGCGCGTGGCAGGGGCAGGGGCAGGGAGAGGGGTGGTCCGGTCACCCCGCCCACACCGCGGGAGCACCCGTGGGACAAGGGCAGCGGGCGCCCCAGCCGGCGTACGACGCCACGGCGGTGCTCCCCCCGTACCAGGAACCCGCGGCCGCCCCCTCGTACGGGGGAGCCGCGGCCGCCGTGTCGTACGGCGTGGCGGCTCCCGGCGCGCCGGCTCCCGGCGTGGCGGCCCGTGCCGACGGCCCCGTCCCCGTGGTCCCGGCCGCTCCCCAGGACAGCGAGACGGTCGCGCTGCGCGCCGCGGACATCGAGGAGGCCCGTCGGGCCGCGGACCGTGTGGGGGAGCCCGTCCCGTCGCCCGGCGGCCGTGCCGCGCGACGCAAGGCGGCCAAGCGGCAGGGCGGAGGGCACGGGCGGCACGGAGGCGGCCCGCAGACGCCCGAGAAGCCCGCCAGGGCGGCTGGAGAGGCGCCCCTGTCCCGTGTGGAGGCCCGGCGGGCCGCGCGGGCGCAGAAACCCGGTGCGGCGGTCATCGCGAGCCGTCTGGTCGGCGAGCTGTTCATCACGACCGGTGTGCTGATGCTGCTGTTCGTGACGTACCAGCTGTGGTGGTCGAATGTGCGGGCCCACCAGGAGGCGGGCAGCGCCGCCAGGCACCTCCAGCAGGACTGGGCGAGCGGCAAACGCGAACCGGGGGTGTTCGCGCCCGGCCAGGGCTTCGCCATAATCCACATCCCGAAGCTGGACGTGGTCGCCCCGATCGCCGAGGGCACCAGCAAGACCGACGTGCTCGACAAGGGCATGGTCGGGCACTACGGCGAAGGCGGCCTCAAGACGGCGATGCCGGACGCGAAGACGGGCAACTTCGGGCTCGCGGGGCACCGGAACACGCACGGAGAGCCGTTCCGGTACATCAACCGCCTCCAGAAGGGCGACGCGATCGTGGTGGAGACGCAGGACGCGTACTACGTCTACAGAATGACCTCCATCCTTCCGGTGACGTCGCCGTCGAACACGAGTGTTCTCGACCCCATCCCGAAGGGCTCGGGTTTCACCACGCCGGGCCGCTACATCACCCTCACCACCTGCACGCCGGAGTTCACCAGCAAGTACCGGCTCATCGTCTGGGGCAAGATGGTCGAGGTACGGCCGCGCAGCAAGGGCAAGCCGGACGCGCTCATTTCGTAGGGCACGCGGAGCCGTGAGGCACGTGGAACAGACAGGGCAGATGCAGTGGGACTGACGACCGACCGGGACGAGCGGACCGCCGCGCCGTCGCCGGGCTCCGACTCCCGGTCCGGGCGGCGGCGCCGCGGGCGCGGCCGGATCGCGCTGGCCGTCAGCGTCTTCGGGGAACTTCTCATCACGGCCGGACTGGTGCTCGGGCTGTTCGTCGTCTACTCGCTGTGGTGGACGAACGTCATCGCGGACCGCAAGGCGCACCAGGAGGGCGACAGGGTGCGCGACCACTGGGCGGCCGAGCCGGACAGCGGGCCGGGCGCGCTGGACACCAAGGACGGCATCGGCTTCCTGCACGTGCCCGCCATGGACAACGGCGAGGTCCTGGTGGAGAAGGGCACGTCGACGAAGGTCCTCAACGACGGTGTGGCCGGCTACTACACGGACCCCGTCAAGGCGACCCTGCCGACGACGGGCAAGACCGGCAACTTCACGCTGGCCGCGCACCGGGACGGGCACGGGGCGAAGTTCCACAACATCGACAAGCTGAAGAAGGGCGACCCGATCGTCTTCGAGACGAAGGACGACTGGTACGTCTACAAGGTCTTCGCCATCCTCCCGCAGACGTCGAAGTACAACGTGAAGGTCCTCACCGCCGTCCCGAAGGAGGCGGGCGTGAAGAAGCCGGGCCACTACATCACCCTGACGACCTGCACCCCCGTCTACACCTCGGAGTACCGCTACATCGTGTGGGGCGAGCTCGTACGGGTCGACGGCGTGGACGCAGCGCGGACTCCGCCGAAGGAGCTGCGCTGAGGAGGATGCCGAGGGCCCGAAGCCGCAACTTCCTCTTGCGGCTTCCGGCCCCTGTGTTTGCCGTGCCCAGTGAAGGATCTTGAGGCGCACTCCGGTGCGGTGCTCCATGCTTCCAGCTCGTCGCGGCTCACTGGGACGGTGCCGCTCAGACGGGCGATCGCCCGCGCATCGTGGGTGAAGTGGCAGGCGGCGACGAAGAGGGCGACGTCCGCCGGATCGACGGCGCGTGCGGCGCCGGCGAACTTCTGCCTGTCGGAGCTCTACACGCACTGCCGGCCGGTGCGCTTCTCGCACTGGACGGCCACCGTGCGTCCGTCGGCCGTACGGCGGTGATGTCGATGCCGCGGTCGCCCTGGGCCTGACGTACGACGACCTTGGTGCAGCCGCCGCGCTCCAGCGGATCGGCGACGTGGCGTTGGCATGCCTGCCAGGTCATGTCCCTGATGGACGCGCTGACCTCGTTCGTGGGCGCCTCACCCTCCAGCGCGCTGAGCCGCTGGTGGTGCCAGCAGGGCCTGCGCTCGACGTTCTGGATGTCCTCGCGGAGAGAGGTCGGCTCTCGGCGGTGCTCTCCGGAGCTCTGGATCAGGGCGTTGAACATGGGGACGACGGTCTTGCCGAGGATGTGCGCGACGCGTTGACCGATGCGGTCGTCGAGAGGGACCGGGTGGGTGCGAGCGGGGTTTTCCACAGGCCGTGTGCGGTCGATGACCGGAGATTCGATCGGGTTGCGAAAGGCCGGTGTTGTGTGCCGGGGCCGCCACGAATGAGCCCCGGCGGCCCTTTTGGGGTGCCGGGGCTCTGCTTGCTCGTGATGGGTGGGGTCAGCCGCTCGCTCCGCCGAAGAAGTTGGTCCCGCCGTTCCCGCCGTTGCCGCCGCCCCCGGCCGTGACCAGGTTCACCGGGGTGCCCTGGTTGACCGTGGTGCCCTGAGGTGGATTCGACGTGAAGACGATGGCGTTGTCGTCCTGGGAGCCGGTGATGTTGCCGACCTGCAGTCCCACCTGCTCCAGCATCTTCCTGGCGTCCTTCAGCCGCTGGTTCTGGATGTTCGGGACCTGGACCTGGGTGTTCTGGGCCTGCTTGCCGATCTGGATGGTGACCGTGGAGCCCTTCTTGACCTGGCTGCCCTTCGGCGGCGAGGTCTGGATGACCTTGCCGAACTGGTTCGGGTCGTTGGTGTCCACCTCGGTGCAGTTGCCGGTCAGGTTGCTGGCCTGCATCTGCTGCTTGGCGGCGTCACAGGTCTGGTTCGTGACGTCCGGGACCGTGACCGTCTCCGGTGCCTTGGCGACGGTGAGGGTGATCGTGGAGCCCTTCTCCACCTTCTTGCCGAACCCCGGGTCCGTCTCCAGCACCGTGCCCGGTTCCTGCGCGGACTCCCTGGTCCTTCTCTCGACCTTGAACCGGTAGTCGTCGCCTTCGAGCTTCGTCGTGGCGTCGTCGACGTTCTGGCCGACGACGTCCGGCACCGTCACCTTCGGGGCGCCCGTCGACACCACCAGGTTGACCGTGGAGCCCTTGTCGACCGTGGTGTTGGGGGTCGGGTCCTGGGTGCAGATGTTGCCCTGCTTCTGGTTGTCGCAGGGCTTGCTGGTGAAGGACAGCTTGAGTTCGGCGTTGGTCGCCTGCTGCTGGGCGTCGCTCTTCGTCTGGCCGACGAAGTTGGGCACGGCGACGGTGTCGTTGCCCACGCCGCCGCCGCTGAAGATCCACTTGCCGATGAGGATGGCGCCGACCAGCACCAGCACACCGGCCACGACCAGCAGGATCGTCGAGGTGTTCGTCTTCTTCTGGCGGCGGCGGTCCGGGCGGTCGTCGTAGCCGTAGCCGCCGTCGTCCGGGTTCATCGGCGGCAGCATCGTGGTCGCGCCGACACCGGCCGGGCCGCCGCCCGCGTGCAGGGCCGTCGTGGGCTGGTCGTCGGGGTAGGCCCCGTAGCCGACCGAGCCCATGGCCGCCGTGGCCGCGACGGGCTGGCCGTCGAGGCACGCCTCGATGTCGGCGCGCATCTCGTCGGCGGTCTGGTAGCGGTAGTCGGGGTCCTTGACCAGCGCCCTGAGCACGATCGCGTCCATCTCGGGCGTGATCTCGGGGTCGAAGACGCTCGGGGGCTGGGGCTCCTCACGGACGTGCTGGTAGGCGACGGCCACGGGGGAGTCCCCGACGAACGGGGGCCGGACCGTCAGCAGCTCGTAGAGCAGGCAACCCGTCGAATACAGGTCCGACCGGGAGTCGACCTGCTCGCCCTTCGCCTGCTCCGGCGAGAGGTACTGAGCCGTGCCGATGACCGCCGCCGTCTGCGTCATGGTCATGCCAGCGTCACCCATGGCGCGGGCGATGCCGAAGTCCATGACCTTGACCTGGCCGTTGCGCGTCAGCATGACGTTCGCCGGCTTGATGTCACGGTGGACGATGCCGTTGCGGTGGGCGTACTCCAGGCCCTGGAGGATGCCGATGGTCATCTCCATGGCCCGCTCGGGCAGCAGCTTGCGGCCGCTGTGAAGAAGCTCACGGAGCGTGGAGCCGTCGACGTACTCCATCACGATGTACGGGATCGAGACCCCGTCGATGTAGTCCTCGCCGGTGTCGTACACCGCGACGATCGCGGGATGGTTCAGCGAGGCGGCCGACTGGGCCTCCCGGCGGAACCGGGCCTGGAAGGTGGGGTCGCGTGCGAGGTCCGCGCGCAGCGTCTTCACCGCCACGGTGCGGCCGAGCCGGGTGTCATGTGCCAGATAGACCTCGGCCATGCCACCACGGCCGAGCACCTGGCCCAGCTCGTACCGGCCGCCGAGGCGACGCGGCTCTTCCATAGCTTCCTACCAGCCCTCTCCGTCGGTCCCGACCACACCCGCGTGTGGTCCGGCGGTGTGCTGTCCGGGCATACGGTACCCGGCTCGCTTTGTGTGACCTGGCCACATCCGCCACCCGATACAGGACCGGTATCACACCGTGCACTGATGTGAAGGGGGCGTGACAGGGGTCACTTCCTGCTGTTGATGACCGCCTCCATGACCTTCTTCGCGATCGGGGCGGCGAGACCGCCACCCGAGATGTCGTCACGGTTGGCGCTCTCGTCCTCGACCACCACGGCCACGGCGACCGGCGAGCTGCCGTCGGCGAGCTTGGCGTAGGAGATGAACCAGGCGTACGGCTTCTCGCTGTTGTTCAGGCCGTGCTGGGCGGTACCGGTCTTGCCTCCCACGGTGACGCCGGGGATCTGCGCGTTGGTACCCGTGCCCTTCTCGACGACCGTCTCCATCATCGACTGCAGGATCTGCGCGTTCTGCTCCGACAGCGGCCGGCTCAGCTCCTCCGGCTGGGTCTGCGAGACCACGTCCAGGCTGGGTGCCTGCAGCTTGTCCACCATGTACGGCTTCATCAGCTTGCCGTCGTTGGCGACCGCCGAGGCGACCATGGCCATCTGCAGCGGCGTCGCGGCGGTCTCGTACTGCCCGATCGAGCTGAGCGCGGTCGACGGCCGGTTCATCTCCTTGGGGAAGTTGGAGGCGACGGCGCGCACCGGCGTGAACTGCTCGGAGTCGAAGCCGAACTTCTTCGCCTCCTCCAGCATCTTGTCCTTGCCGAGGTCGACGCCGATCTTGCCGAAGACGGTGTTGCAGGAGTACTGCAGCGCGACCCGCATGCTCGCGTCCTTGCAGGGGATGTTGCCCTCGTTCTTCAGCGGGGTCGTGGTGTCCGGGAGGGTGTACGGCAGCGGCGAGTCGGTCTTCTGGTCCGCGCTCGTGTAGAGCCCGTTCTCCAGGGCGGCCGCCGCCGTGACCACCTTGAAGGTGGAGCCCGGCGGGTAGGTCTCGCGCAGTGCCCGGTTCAGCATCGGATCATCCGGGTTGTTCTTCTTCTGCAGACTCGTCCACGCCTTGGAGTCGACCGAGGTGGAGTTGCCCGCGAACGACGACGGGTCGTAGGAGGGGTAGGAGGCCAGCGCCAGGATCGCGCCGGTCCCCGGGTCGAGTGCCACCGCGGCGCCCTTGCCGCCGACCTTCTTCAGGCCGTCGTAGGCGGCCTTCTGCGCGGCCCCGTTGAGCGTGGTGACGACGTTGCCGCCCGCCTTCTCCTTGCCGGTCAGCATGTCGAGGGTGTTGCGGAAGAACAGCCGGTCGTCGGTGCCGGTGAGGATGCCGTCCTCGATCGACTCCAACTGGGTCGCGCCGAACGCCTGCGAGGCGAAGCCGGTGACCGGCGCCCACATCGGGCCGTTCTTGTAGGTGCGCTTGTAGGCGAAGTCGTTGAGGCTGTCGGTGGGGGTCTTCTTGGACCCGGTGATCGGTTCGCCGTCGACGACGATGTCGCCGCGCGGCGTGGAGTACCGCGCGATCAGCACACGGCGGTTGCTCGGGTCGGTGCGCAGCGTGTCGGCCTGGACGTACTGGAGCCAGTTGTCGCGGATGAGGAGCGCGAGGACGAGGAGCCCGCAGAAGATCGCAATCCGGCGCAGGGGCTTGTTCACGGGCGGACCACCTGGGTCATCTCGGCGTCGGGGTTCGGGGCGGGAGACGGGGCGGGGCGGCGCGCGGTGTCGCTGATCCGGATCAGGACGCCGATCAGGGCCCAGTTGGCGATGACCGAGGAGCCACCGGAGGCCAGGAAGGGCATCGTCATACCGGTCAGCGGGATGAGTCCCATGACGCCGCCGGCCACCACGAAGACCTGGAGCGCGAAGGCGCCGGACAGGCCGACGGCGAGCAGTTTGCCGAACGGGTCGCGGGCGGCGAGGGCGGTGCGCACGCCGCGCTCCACGACCAGGGCGTAGATGAGCAGGATCGCCATGATGCCGGCCAGGCCCAGCTCCTCGCCGAAGGTGGCGAGGATGAAGTCGGAGTTGGCGGCGAACCGGATGAGGTCGGAGTGGCCCTGGCCCAGGCCGGTGCCGAGGGTGCCGCCGGACCCGAAGGCCCACAGCGCCTGCATCGCCTGTTCGGAGTGGATGGTGCCGTCGTTGGTCCCGGCGCGGCTGAGCTGGTACTCGCGCATCGGGTCGAGCCATGCCTGCACACGCGTCTGGATGTGCGGTTCGAAGCTGGCCACGCCGACGGCGCCCACCGCGGACATCAGCAGACCGAAGACGATCCAGCTGGTGCGCTCGGTGGCCACGTACAGCATGATCACGAACATGCCGAAGAACAGCAGGGAGGTACCGAGGTCGGTCTCGAAGACCAGGATGAGGATCGAGATCGCCCAGACGACGAGGATCGGGCCGAGGTCGCGGCCGCGCGGCAGGTACAGCCCCATGAAGCGGCGGCTGGCGAGCGCCAGCGCGTCCCGCTTCACCATCAGGTAGCCGGCGAAGAAGATCGCCAGCACGATCTTCGCGAACTCACCGGGCTGGATGGAGAATCCGGCGACCGAGATCCAGATCTTCGCGCCGTAGATGTCGGCGCCCAGGCCGGGGACCAGCGGCAGCAGCAGCAGGAGCAGCGCGCCGACCATGGAGATGTACGTGTAGCGCTGCAGGGTCCGGTGGTCCTTGAGGAAGATCAGCACCATCACGAACAGCGCGATGCCCAGCGCCGTGTACATCAGCTGGCGCGGTGCCGCTCCGCCGGCCTGGTTGATGGACTGCAGCAGCTTCGACTGGTCGAGGCGCCAGATGATCACGAGCCCGAGCCCGTTCAGCAGCGTGGCCAGCGGCAGCAGCAGGGGGTCGGCGTACGGGGCGAACTTCCGTACGACGAGATGGCCCACACCGGCCAGCAGGCCGAGCCCGAGGCCGTAGCTGAGCAGGCCGGGCGGCACCGTCTTGTTGATGGCGAGACCCACGTTGGCGTAGGCGAACACCGGGATGACGACCGCGAACACCAGCAACGCCAGTTCGGTGTTGCGGCGACTCGGTGTGCCGATCGAGCCGATCGTGGATGTGTGATGTGTCGTCGCGTTCGTACTGCTGCTCATGGTGTGACAGGGCCCCTCACGGCTTGCTTACTGCTTACCGCACAGTGAGACGACCTTCTGCTCTTCCTCCGAGAGGGTGGGGCCGGGTGTGGGAGTTGGTGCGGTCTGGGTCTTGCTCGGCGATGCCGACGAGCTCGGTTTCGGCGTCGATGTGGCGTTGGACGTCCCAGAGGGGGCTGTGGTTCCCGTCGTGCCTCCGGCCTCCTCCTCGCCGGCTCTGGCGTTGTTCTCGCTCTCGGCGGCGCGGCGCTGGGAGTCCTTCTTGCACGCGGACGCCTGCACGGCCAGCTCGGAGATCTTCGACTCGGCCGCCTGGAGACCGCCCTCGGTGATGGTCGCCCTGAGCTGCTTCTGCTGGTACGGCGGCAGGTACTTGAGTTCGATCTCGGGGTGGTCCTTCTCCACCTCGGACAGCGACACCCAGGCCAGGTCCTGGCTGATGCCGCGGTACAGCGCGACATGCCCGCCGTTCGCGCCGACGTAGTACTGCGTCTGCGTCCACCGGTAGGCGCCGTAGCACCCTCCGCCGACGACGGCGAGCGCCAGGACGGTGTAGAAGGACCGCTTGAGCCACCTGCGGCCCTTCTTCGGCTTGACGAAGTCGTCGTCGGTGTAGGCGCCGAAGCTGCCCGCCGGGGCGTAGCCGGTGGTGTCGCCGCTGCCGGGCGGGCCGAACTCGCCCCCGCCGCCCTGTCCGTGGCTCTGGCCCTGGCGGCCGAGGCCGGCCGCGCGGCCCGCGGGCGTCTGCATGATGCCGTTGTCGTGCAGGTGGTGCTGGTTCTCGGCGACCGCGCCCACCACGACCGGGGTGTCGGAGAGCTGCCCGGCGAGGGTGTCGCCGGTGTCCAGGTCGAGGACGTCGGCCACGATGACCGTGATGTTGTCCGGGCCGCCGCCGCGCAGCGCGAGCTGGATCAGCTCCTGCACGGTCTCCTGCGGGCCCTGGTAGCTGGCGAGGGTCTCCTCCATCGTCTGGTGGGAGACGACCCCGGACAGTCCGTCGGAGCAGATCAGGTACCGGTCGCCGGCGCGCACCTCGCGGATGGACAGATCGGGTTCGACGTGGTCGCCGCTGCCGAGCGCGCGCATCAGGAGGGACCGCTGCGGATGGGTCGTGGCCTCCTCCTCGGTGATACGGCCCTCGTCGACGAGCCGCTGCACCCAGGTGTGGTCCTGTGTGATCTGGGTCAGGACGCCGTCGCGCAGCAGGTAGGCGCGGGAGTCGCCGACGTGTACCAGGCCGAGCCGCTGACCGGTCCACAACAGGGCGGTCAGGGTGGTTCCCATGCCCTCGAGCTGGGGGTCCTCCTCGACCATGGAGCGCAGCTGGTCGTTGGCGCGCTGCACGGCGGTACCGAGCGAGGTGAGGATGTCGGAGCCGGGGATGTCGTCGTCGAGCGCGACGATGGTGGAGATCACCTCGGAGGAGGCGACCTCGCCGGCGGCCTGGCCGCCCATGCCGTCGGCGATCGCGAGCAGGCGCGGCCCGGCGTAGCCCGAGTCCTCGTTGCCCTCACGGATCATGCCTTTGTGCGATCCGGCGGCGAAGCGCAGTGACAGACTCATGCGCACCTCGCCCGTCGGCTCCGGGTACATCCGCACGGTGCCCACCCTCCGGTCGGGAGCGCGCCGGGGCCCGTCGTGTGGGCCGCCGCTGCGTGCTCGCTCCGCTGGCTCATTGTCGTACTACTTCCGCAGCTCGATGACGGTCTTGCCGATGCGGATCGGCGCGCCCAGCGGAATCGGCGTGGGGGTCGTCAGCCGCGTCCGGTCGAGATACGTGCCGTTGGTGGACCCGAGGTCTTCGACGATCCACTGGCCGTCCCGGTCGGGGTAGATCCTGGCGTGCCGGCTGGAGGCGTAGTCGTCGTCCAGCACGATCGTGCTGTCGTGTGCGCGGCCGAGCGTGATGGTCTGGCCCTGCAGTGCCACCGTCGTGCCCGTCAGGGAGCCCTCCGAGACGACCAGTTTGGTGGGGGCGCCGCGGCGCTGGCGGCCGCCGGCCGGCTGCTGGCGCTGCTGCGGGGGTGTCGCCTGCCGGGCGGCCTGCTGCGGCCGTCCACCGTCCCGGCGCGAGCCGCGCTGTGTGACGCGCGTACCGAACAGGTCGCTGCGGATGACCTGCACGGCCACGATCACGAACAGCCACAGTACGGCCAGGAAACCCAGCCGCATGACCGTGAGGGTCAGCTCTGACATTGCCCCCGCTTCACCCTTCGGCTTGCCGGTAAATGATGGTGGTGCTGCCCACGACGATCCGCGAGCCGTCGCGGAGCGTAGCGCGGGTGGTGTGCTGTCCGTCCACCACGATGCCGTTGGTGGACCCGAGATCCTGGATCGTCGAGGGCGTTCCGGTCCGGATCTCACAGTGCCGGCGGGAGACGCCGGGGTCGTCGATCCGCACGTCGGCGTCGGTGCTGCGGCCCAGCACCAGCGTCGGGCGGGAGATCTGATGGCGGGTGCCGTTGATCTCGATCCAGTAGCGGGTGCGCCCGCCGCCCATCGGGGCGGCCGCGGGCCGCTGCGCGGCGGGCTGCGGGTAGCCGTAGCCGCCGGGGCGCGCGCCGGGCGGCGGCGCGGACGGCATGGGAGGAGCCCCCCCCGGGCCGGCGGGCGGGTAGCCGTAGCCGCCGGGGCCCTGCCGCCCGGCCGGGGAGGAGGTGGGCGCCTGCTGGTTGGTGGAGGAGGCGAGCGTACGGCTGCGCACCCGGTACAGGCCGGTGTCGAGGTCGTTCGCCTTCTCCAGGTGGACGCGGATGGGGCCCATGAAGGTGTAGCGCTGCTGCTTGGCGTAGTCGCGCACCATGCCGGCGAGCTCGTCTCCGAGCTGGCCGGAGTAGGGGCTGAGGCGCTCGTAGTCCGGCGCGCTCAGCTCCACGATGAAGTCGTTGGGGACGACCGTCCGGTCGCGGTTCCAGATGGTCGCGTTGTTGTCGCACTCCCGCTGGAGCGCACCGGCGATCTCCACGGGCTGGACCTCGGATTTGAACACTTTGGCGAAGGTGCCGTTGACCAGACCTTCGAGACGCTGCTCGAAACGCTTCAGGACTCCCATGGGGCACCTCCTCCGTCGTTGCCGTCCTGCGTACTGCTTACCTGGTACTGCTTACTGATCGTATCCACGCGCCGGAAAATCGGCTGGTTCCCCCTGTCGGCCCCGTCGACGGGTGTCGACGCCTCCGGAAGTTCCCTCCGGAGGACCCCTTCGAACTCCTCCTGGACGCAGTCCCCGACCGTTCTCCTGGCATGGATCGTAGAGGTGGCCGAAGACCAGTGTCCCGCACCTGACTGTGCACCTCGTCCGCCTCCTGGAGAGATGGGCGTCACCGGTACGAGGTTGATACGTGGACAGGCACACGTTGAGACGTTCCGCGGCGGGTCCGTGGGGCTTGGGGGCGCCGGGGAGAGGGAGGGGGTGGCTGGAGGAGGCCCGGGGGTGCTGAGGGCGCCGGTTCGGCCGGCACACGGCCCTGGACCGGCTCGGCGGCCCCGGCTCGTCCGGGGCCGGGCTGTCGGGGACGGTGCCCGGGCGGGGGCGGGGTTGCCGCTGGTCGGGCGGAGGGCGGCCGGGGCGGGGCGGGGTGGGGTGGCGGGCGGAAAAGGGATGTGAAGGCACCCTCGCCAGCGTGCTAATGTTCTGGATGTCGGAAGGCGCCGACACCGCAAGGGGGCGACGCCGGAGGACACACCCAATGCGCGGGTGGCGGAATAGGCAGACGCGCTGGATTCAGGTTCCAGTGCCCGCAAGGGCGTGGGGGTTCAACTCCCCCCTCGCGCACCACACACACCACACCACGGAGCATCGACGTTAGGTGCTTCTGAGCAGTGGCGGAACGGTCCTCATCGAGATCACGATGAGGACCGTTCCTTTTTGCTGCGGTAGCTGGGATCAGGATCGGTGGTGCGGGTGCGTGTCTGGTTGTCCCAGGGGTCTGTGGCGCCAGGCTGGGCTGTCCGCTGTGTGATTTTCCGGTCTGTGTGAGGTCTGTCTCACTGGCTGGTGAGGTGGCCTGTGGGGGTCCAGCTGCCGAGCGGTTTGGTCGGTCGGCGGCGGGTAGGCCGTCGGTGCGGTGGGTGGCCGTCGGGCGGGATGGTGGCGAGCCAGCGGTCGATCTTGCGGCGGTTTGCGTGGGCGAGCTGGAAGGCCAGCAGGAGGGTCTGAGCGGCGATGCCGCGGATGCGGCGGGTGCCGGGCTGCTCGATCGCTTCGTGGAGGGGGTCCTTGGCGAAGCCGTTGAAGCCTTCGACGCTGTTGCGGAGCCTGAAATACGTGCGTTGCCAGTCTCCGCCGCCGTAGGGGAGCGTCTGGTGATGCTGGGCTCCTGCTTCGGGCGGGATGGTGATGGACTGCTGGGTGCAGATCTTGGCTGGTCCGGCGGGGCTCGGCTCCGGGTCGGCCAGGGGGAGGCGGGTATCGCGGCCGAGGCTGGAGGTCTTGAGCGGGCACTGGACGCGTCCGGCGGCGGCCGGACAGGTGGCGGCGGATATAGCGCAGGCCGTTGAGCAGGTCATGCCACGCGGTGCCGGGCTCCGGCCGCTCGGCGTCGCGCGCCCCGAGGGACCGTATCCGTATCGTCAGCAGGAGCGGCAGGGACAGTGCGATGAACAGGCCGGCGATGGTGAAGGCGGCGGCAGGTCCACCGAGCCCCATGGCCAGGCCGCCGATCGGCGGGCCCGCGATCTGGCTGAGGCGCATCGACAGCGAGCGCATACCGGTGACCCGGGCCAACTGGTCGGGGCTGGTGATGCGCGGAGGGAGGGCACCGACAGCGGGTACGAACAGCGCGTCCACGGCGCCGAAAACGAGCGCCACCGCGACCAGGATCCACAACGCCGGTGCCGTCAGCGCGATTCCGGCGGCCACCGCCAGGATGAGGAGGCAGCGCAGCGCGTCACTTCCGAGAATCACCCGGCGGGGGTTGAACCGGTCGGCCACCACGCCCCCGCCGAGCATGAGTAACGCTCGTGGTAACGCCCCTGAAGCCATGACGAGGCCGACTTCGGTAGGGCCGGCGGCCTGCTGGGCGGACCAGCCCAGGGCGACGAAGTACACGCTGTCGCCGATGAGGGAGGCGGTGTACGCGGTGAGCCAGCGCAGCACGTTGCCGTCGCGGTGGGCCGGTGTGGTGGCGCGTTCGGGCAGGGCTGTCTCTGCGGTGGCCATGGTGGGCTCCAGTAAGTCGGGAACTCGGCTGTGTCAGGGCCGGAAGGGGAAGCCGTAGAGGTGCACGGACACGTGCTCGCGGTCCTCGATGTCGCCGTCCGCCTTGGCGGCCTTGCCGCGCTCCCGCCAGCGCCGGGCCAACGCCTCAAGTTCGTCGCTCATCTCGGCGAGTTCGGCCGGGGTGAGGTCGAGCAGCCACTCGGAGCTGAAGGACGCGTCGGTCCACGCTTTGCCCCAGGCGGACTTCTGGTCGAGATACGTGCGGTACTGGGCAACGCGGGTGTCAAAGATCCCTCGGGTCACCGCGCCGACGGCGGCGGCGCCCTCCGGGGTGTCAGCGAAGTCCGAGTCGCGGAAGCCCCAGCCCTCCTCGGACGCCACTTGCCACCACCGCTCGCGGCCATCGGTGCCCTCGTCGCTCGCCTGTGTCACGAAGCCGTGCTCGGCCAGCTTGCGCAGGTGGTAACTGACTAGCGACGGCGTCTCGTCGACATGCTCGGCGAGCTGGGAGGCGGTCGCGCTGCCCGCGGCGTACAGCAGCCGGTAGAGCTGCATCCGCAGCGGGGTCATGAACACCCTCAACCGTGACAGGTCGGTGATCTGCTCAGGCTTGTGCTTCGGTCGCATGCACCAACCGTAGGTATGAAGTGAAAACTTCGCAATAACTCCTTCAGAGCTGCGCCTCCGAGGTGGGATAGGTGTGTGACGTCGGCGATCACCTCCGCCGGGCCCGACTGAGGCGTGGTGGCGGCTCTCACTCCAACGTTCCGCAATCGCCGAGGCCACCACTTGCCCGGAATATTAGGTCGTGCTAATTTTTTGTGGTGGCCGAACCCTGTGAGCTGCGGTTCTTTGAAGATGTGCTGGACTGGATCAAGACGCTAGCTAAGGAGGATCCGGACAGCCACCTTCATGTCATAGCCGCTCTGGAACGGCTCCAGGAGGTGGGCCCGGCGCTTCGCCGTCCGACGGTCGGTGCGATCGAGAGAAGCCGCTTCCGGAACATGCGGGAACTGCGTCCGCGCAGCGGCGGGGCGGTGAGCATCCGGATGTTGTTCGTCTTCGACCCCGAACGGCGGGCCATCTTCCTGGTGGCGGGCAACAAGGCGGCCGGGCGGCAGTGGGCAGCCTGGTATCCCAAGGCGATCAAGGAAG
Source organism: Streptomyces caeni (assembly GCF_042678285.1). Taxonomy (NCBI): domain Bacteria; kingdom Bacillati; phylum Actinomycetota; class Actinomycetes; order Kitasatosporales; family Streptomycetaceae; genus Streptomyces; species Streptomyces caeni. The sequence goes on along the minus strand of NZ_JBHUDX010000012.1, from coordinate 713 downwards.
CGGACGACAAGTACACGGCCTACCTTGAAGCGCTGGAGCAGGAGAAGAAGGAGGGACAGGGCAGATGAAACTCGGCACCATGGCCGACCTGACGGCCGACATCACCCCCGAGAAGCGCGAGCGCATCGATGCCATCAAGGCGGAGATGGTCGACGCCGAGCGGGGACACGAACTGGCCGCTCTCCGTAAGGCTCAGGGCTTCACGCAGGTCCAGGTCGCCAAGGCCATGGGGGTCACCCAGGGGCGGGTCAGCCAGATCGAGCGGGGCCTTGCCCGCCTGGACACCTCGACCATGGCCGCATATCTGCATGCGATCGGTGGCGAGCTGACCATAACGGCCACGGTAGGAAACCTCTCCGTGAAGCTGTAGGAGACAGAACCACCGCCTGGATGCGGTGACCGGCGGGCGCTTCCTTGCGATGGGAAACGATCTGCGTGAGCGTGGGAAGCGATCAACACCGACTGGGGAATCTGCCCTGGCTGCAGACTTCCGTCGGTGCCCCACCACGATGAAACGGCCGTCATCGGATTCCGGTGACGGCCGTTTCGCTGTAGTGGGCGGCAGGGCCTTGGCGGGCAGAATGTGAGGAACGTCTCAGCCTCGCGGTGCTGACGTGTTCGCGGCTGAGCAGTGCTCAGGTTCCGACTTCCCGGCCCCGGCGGCCGGTTCCCGGCGGCCCGGCCCCGGCCCCGGCCCCGGCCCCGGCCCCGGC
>NZ_JBHUDX010000011.1:161155-168251 GCF_042678285.1 Streptomyces caeni | reverse complement strand
TTCGCGTCCCGGCAGGACGACTCGCCGCAGATGAAGATGATCGCGGCGCTGCGCAGCCAGTTCGGCGGCCACGCCGTCGAGTCCGCGAAGTAGGCTCGGACCATGGGCGACGTCATCCTGGTCCGTCATGGGGAGACCGAGTGGACCGTGACCGGGCAGCACACCAGCTGGACGGATCTCCCGCTCACCCGACGCGGTGAGGAGCAGGCCAAGACCCTGACGCCGTTCTTCGCCGCACAGTCCTTCGGCCTCGTGCTCAGCAGTCCGCTGCACCGGGCGGTGCGGACCGCGGAACTGGCGGGCCTGGCCGGCTCGCGACGGGCACCATCAGCCGGTTGTCGACGGAGCACGGCAACCATGTGATCGCGTCCTGGAACGAGCCGGGGACCTTCCCCGGACGCGGCTAGGGGGTGTTTCGACAGTCCTGTGCGGTGCCCGCGGTGTCCGGTGCGTGCTCTCGGCGTGCCGGACGAAAGCCCTCGTACTGGACGTACTCGGGGTTTCGGCCGGTGCGGCGAGTGGGGGTGCCCCCTGCTCGAAGAGCTTGGGGGAGCGTGCCGGGCGCCGTGGGTGCTGTGCGGGACTTTCGAAACACCCCCCAGCCAGGAGTACGGGGCCCTGCGCCCGGTGTGCCGTACCGCCGGGCGCACCGGGCGTCCGCGGGTCCCCGGGACCCGCCCGCCTCCTATGCGTTGGACCAGGCCCGACGGCAGAGCACCAGCCGGTAGCCGTCGGGATCCTCGATCGTGACGCCCCACTCGTTCCAGTACGGGTTGGGCGAGGGCACCCTCCGGCCGCCGTGCTCCTCCAGACGGGTCACCAGGTCGTCCGGCACCGGCTCGTCGAGGTAGAGGACGAGCAGGTCCTCCTCGGTGGGGCGCGGCTCGACGGGACGGGCGGCCTCATGGACGAGTTCCAGGTGCCAGGGGGCCTTTGGCCACCCGAGCATCAGCAGATCGTGCTCGCCGGGCCGCACACCGCCCTCGGCCCGGTACACCACCGACAGTCCGAGCCCTCCGGTCCAGAACCGCTCGGCCGCGGCCAGGTTCCGGGAGGGGCGGGCGATACGGATGTGGCTGTGACTGCCGACGGGCATGGACGGCTCTCCTCACGGACGGGACGAAGGGTGGACGGGCCCGGTCGGAAGTCTATGAGAGCCGTGATCGCCCGGAGCCGGCCGGTCCGGTCGTGCTCAGCCGCGCACGATGGACTGTTCGACGAGGGCGACGGTCGCGCGGGGGTCGTCGACCTCGATGACCAGGCGGTTGTACGTTTCACCGGCGGCGAGTTCGATGACCACCGCCTTGTCCGGGTTCTTCACGTCCCAGAAGACGCGTTCGCCGTCATGGCGGAAACGGCCGGCCGTGATCACACGGGGGACGTAGGTGCCGGCGACCCGCATGCCCTTGGGTTCACGGGCGATGCCGGGGTCGTGGGTGGCGCCGCGCACGTGGGCGAGGGGGATCTCCAGGCGGCTCTTGAGGGTCCACAGCTTGTCGAGGCCCTGCATCTCGGCGATCAGCAGGCCGCGTTCACGGTCGACGGAAATGAGGGCCATGTCAGTGCTCCTTGGGGGCGGTGGGCCGGGCGCGCATACGCAGTCGGGCGCCGAGGACGGTGGAGGCGAGGTGGGTGGCGGCGTCGCCGTGGGTGGGGCGCAGGGCGTCCTCCAGGGCGGCGATGCCTTCGGCGACCAGGGCGGCGACCTCCGGGTCATGGGGGGCGCGTTCGACCGCGGCGAGCAGGAGGAGTCCGGCCGCCGGGCCGTCGTCGTACGAGGCGATGGCCGCCGCCCGTGCCTGCGCCGGGTCGGTGAGGGTGGCGATGGCGGCGAGGCTCGGGTGGATCTCGTGGTCGAGGTGGTGGCGGAGAGCGGTCAGATGCAGGTTCCGTTTGGAGCCGAAGCACTTGTAGAGGCTGCCCCGGTGGACACCGGTGGCGGTGACCAGGTCGTCGACCGAGGTGCCCTCGTAGCCATGGGTGGCGAAGCGGGCGGCCGCCGCGATGACGGCCTGGTCGGTGTCGAAGGCGCGTGGTCGTCCCATGCCCGTGACCGTAGACGGTTGAGGAACGATCGGTCAAGAACGAGCGTTCTTTTACGGGAGCGCACGGCGGAAGAGGGCCGCCCACAGAAAGGATTCGCCGAAGCGCGCGGAGCAGGGCGGCTCGTCGCGCATACGGCGCAGTTCCACCTCCGCCAGGTCGGAGAAGATCCAGCGCAGCGACTCCGGGGTGTAGGCGAGGCCGCCATGGAGGCGGGAGTGGCGGTAGAAGTCGGCGTCATCGAGTTCGGAGCCCATGGCGCCGGCCGCGAAACAGGTGAGGGCGAGATGACCGCCGGGCGCGAGGACCCGTTCGAGGAGGGCGAGGTAACTGATGCGGCGGTGCGGCGGCAGATGGTGGAAGCAGCCGGAGTCGTAGACCAGGTCGTAGGGACCGCGCAGTTCCGTGTCCGCCAGGGTGAACGCGTCGCCAAGAAGGAACCTGATCTCGGCCCCTTAGCGCCGGGCACGCTCCCCGGCCCAGTCGAGGGCCGCCGGGGAGATGTCGACGGCGTCCACCTCGAAGCCGGAGGAGGCCAGGTACAGGGCGTTGCGCCCCGGGCCGCAGCCGAGGTCGAGGGCGCGCCCCGGGGTGATCAGCCCGCGTTCCAGGCAGGAGACCAGATTCTCGTCCGGCTTCGCCGCGAAGAACGGCACCGGCCTCGAACGGTCGGCGTAGAAGCCGTCCCACCAGGAGGCCCCCTGCGACGTCCAGCGGTCGGCGTCGCGCGCGAAGAAGCCGTCGAGGAGGTCGAGCACGTCGTCCACGGTACGGATGCGCCGGTCCATCCAGTCTCCCTTCCCTGTCCGGCCATCCTATGGCCGTGTTCGACGAAAGCCCAGGTCAGGTGGGATACCGAGATGCCCTGGCGGACCGCGTGAGGGGCGTTGACGGGGGTCGGGAGGCGCGGGTCGGGCATCGGGCCGGGACACGGTCCGATGCCCCGCCGAGGGCCGCCGTGGGCGGCTTCTGCGTCACCGCGGCCCGGGTTTTCCCGGTGATCGGCCGGACCGGGCCTGCGCCCGCCCCTGCCCCGCCGGTTCCACGCTCCCGTCGAGCAGCGGCGCCAGTTCGCGTGCCACCGTCGTCAGGGCGCGTACGTCCCGTTCCGTGCGTGCGATCAGGAGGGCGCCCTCCAGCGCGCTGATCATGAGCGTGGCGAGCGGCTCGGCCCGGGCCGCCGGGACCCCCATGCCCGCCAGCGCCTCGGCCACCGGATGCGTCCAGCAGGCGAACGCCGCCGCTGCCACCGTGCGCGTGGAGTCGGTGGACTGCGCGCAGTCCACCGCCGCCGCGGCGACCGGGCAGCCGCCGGCGAAGCCGCTCGACGCGTACTCCTGCGTCCACTGCCCCACCATCGCGGCGAACAGCCCGCTCGGCTTCGGCTCCGCCAGCCCCGCCAGAAAGCGGGCGACCCGCTTCGCCGCGTACCGGCCGGCCCAGTCCACCGCTTCGTTGACGAGCTGCTCCTTGCCGCCGGGGAAGTAGTGCTGCAGCGAGCCGCGCGGCGCTCGGGCGTGCGCGGCGACGTCCCGCATGCCGGTCGCGGTGACGCCGTCGCGCCGGATCAGCTGGGCCGCGCTGAAGACCATCCGCTCGCGCGGTCCGCGCTCGGACACCGCCATCGTCGACCTCTCCGCTCACCGCACCGTTCCCGACCCACCCTATGACCGGTGTCATAGCGTCCGCTACTATGACCGCTGTCATAACCGGCGCCGTGAACGGAGGATGGTCCATGTCCCTGGTGAAGGCCGGCTTCATCGGTCTCGGCGTCATGGGCCGGCCCATGGCGCTCCGGCTCGCCCGGTCCGGCACTCCACTGGTGGTCTGGAACCGCACGGCCTCCCGGGCGGAGCCGCTGCGCACGGCAGGCGCGGCGGTGGCGGCGGACCCCGCCGAGGTGTTCGCGCGGGCGGAGGTCGTGCTCCTCATGCCGGCGGACGACCTCGCGACCGACTCCGTCCTGGGCCGTGGCACCCCCGGCTTCGCCGAACGTGTCGCCGGGCGCGTCGTCGTCCACATGGGCACCACCTCGCCCGGCTACTCGCGCGCCCTGGAGGCCGACGTCCGCGCGGCGGGCGGGCGGTACGTCGAGGCGCCCGTCTCCGGTTCCCGGGTCCCGGCGGAGAACGGGCAGCTGGTGGCGATGCTGGCCGGGGACGCGACGGCGGTGGACGCGGTGCGGCCCCTGCTCGCCCCGATGTGCCGCGAGACGTTCGTCTGCGGTCCCGCGCCGAACGCCATGCTGATGAAGCTGTCGGTCAACCTGTTCCTGATCACGCTGGTGACCGGCCTCTCGGAGGCGTACCACTTCGCGGAACGGCACGGTCTGGACCGACGGCTCTTCCTGGACATCCTGGACGCGGGCCCCATGGCCAGCGGGGTCTCCCGCATGAAGGCGCCGAAGCTGCACGCGCGCGACTTCGAGGTGCAGGCGGCGGCGCACGACGTCCTGAAGAACAACCGGCTGATCGCGGAGGCCGCCGGCACGGCGGGGCTCGCCTCCCCGCTCCTCGACGCCTGCCACGCCCTCTTCGAGGAGACCGTGTCCCTGGGGCACGGCGGCGAGGACATGGTGGCCGTCCTGAGAGCGATCGAGGCCCGCACCGCGGCCGGCCGTCCACGCTAGGGGGTGTTTCGACAGTCCTGTGCGGTGCCCGCGGTGTCCGGTGCGTGCTCTCGGCGTGCCGGACGAAAGCCCTCGTACTGGACGTACTCGGGGTTTCGGCCGGTGCGGCGAGTGGGGGTGCCCCCTGCTCGAAGAGCCTGGGGGAGCGTGCCGGGCGCCGTGGGTGCTGTGCGGGACTTCCGAAACACCCCCTAGCCCCAACAGGCGACGTTCGCCCCGTCGCGACGCCCGGCACGTCCGTAGGGGTGGGCCCGTCCGCGCGTCAGCGGTCGCCCGCGTCCCTGGGAATGCCGTAGGCCCGCTCCACGTGCAGCCGCAGCACCAGCCGCCGGTCGCGGACCATGGCGGCGCGGTAGCCCTCCCAGTCGGGATGCTCGCCCAGGATCCGGCGGTAGAGCCGGATGAGCTCCTCGACCGTGTCGTCGTACGGGTCCTGGGCGACGGGAGAGAGCTCTGCCGTGCCCTCAACCACCGTGTACGCCCGCCGGTCGGGGCTGGTCACATGGTAGGAGGCCCGCGGGTCCCGGCGCAGATTGCGGGTCTTGGCGCGGTCGTCCGTGACCGAGACCCGGATGATCCGCTCGTCCGGGTCGTAGGCGTGGCTGACGTTCGACAGTTGGGGCCGGCCGTCGCGTCTGAGGGTGACCAGCACTCCGCCGTGACCGTCGGAAAGCAGTGCGAGCAGCGCGTTCTGCGTGGCGTCCTGAGTCATACCCCGGTCAACTCACCGGCCCGACCGGCACATTCCCCGGCAGGGGACGGCCGACACGTCTGGGGGTCAACCCCGTTTTGCGGAGACCATGACATGTTGGACCCGCAAGCCCCCGGGACGGCACCGGGAGACACCGGAGGAGAACGATGGGACACCTGCGGCAAGAGGTGGAGCCGGACGAGGTCGGCCTCGACCCCAAGGCGCTGGCCCGCATGGACCAGCACTTCGCGCACCAGGTCGACGACGGCCGGCTGCCCGGCTACCTGGTGGCGGTCTCCCGGCACGGCCGCACGGCCCACCTCACCGCGTACGGACACCGCGACATCGCAAACCGGCTCCCGGTCGAGACGGACACGCTGTGGCGGATGTACTCGATGACCAAGCCGGTCACATCGGTCGCGGCGCTGATCCTGATGGAGGAGGGCCGCTTCGGGCTCGACACGCCCGTCGCCGACGTGCTTCCGGCCTTCGCCGACCCGCGGGTGTACGTCGACGGCTCCGGCCCGGCCACCCGGACCCGGCCGGCCCGGCAGCCGATCCTGGTCCGCCATCTGCTCACGCACACGGCCGGTCTCACCTTCGGGTTCTACCACGCGCATCCCGTCGACGCCCTGTACCGGGAGGCTGGCATCGAGTCGTCCGTGGTGCCCGGCACGGATCTGGCGCAGACCTGCGAGGCGTACGCGCGGCTGCCGCTGCAGTTCGAGCCGGGCACGCAGTGGAACTACTCGGTGGCGACCAATGTGCTGGGCCGGGTCGTCGAGGTGGTGTCCGGCCAGGACCTCGACGCGTTCCTCGCCCAGCGGGTCTTCGCCCCGCTGGGCATGACGGACGCGGGCCTGCAGGTGACCCCGGAGCAGGCGCCCCGGCTCGCGGAGCTGTACGGCGAGACGGGGGACGGCGGCATCGCCCCCGTCCCCGGCCTGCCCCTGCACGGCCGGCCCCGGCTGCTCTCCGGCAGCGGAGGCATGGTGGCGACGGCGTACGACTACCACCGCTTCATGGAGTTCCTGCGCCGGGGCGGCGAACTGGACGGCACCCGCCTGCTGGCCGCCGGCACCGTCGCCACGATGGCCTCGAACCACCTTCCGGGCGGCGCCGACGTGCGCTCCTACGGCAGTCGGGTCCACCGCGGGCCGGGCAAGGCCGGCCTCGGCTTCGGTCTGGGCGTCTCCGTCGTCACGGATCCCGGCATCACCCAGGCGCCCGCCGTGCTGGGCGCCTACGGGTGGAGCGGCGTGGCCACCACCACCTTCTGGGTGGACCCGCACCACGACCTGACGGTCCAGTTCCTGACCCAGTTGCGCCCGTCCGGCTCCCACTCGGTCTACCCGGAACTGAAACGGCTGGTGCACGAGGCCGTGTCGGGCTGACGGCGGCGGCGCGCACATGTGATGGGATCAGGTACGGCCCTGATCCCCTTCCCCCGCCCTGAGTTCACGGACGGCAGCGTCGAAGCGTTCCCGGCAGCGTTCCCAGGCGCCGCCCGCCTCAAGGTCCGGCAGCAGCGGCGTCAGCGACGCCGAGAAGTCTCGGCTCGCCTCCAGCGGCAGCAGGGAGGGCAGGTTGTCGATGGCGATCAGGTCGAGGACGGGGCTCTCGCGCAGCCTGCGGACCGGGTGCTCCCAGTCGGTGGCCGTGTCGTAGACGGGCAGGAGGTTCAGGGGAGAGCCCACGTCCGCCGTCACATCGAACACGGTGCGCAGCCGGCG
>NZ_JBHUDX010000011.1:129328-161104 GCF_042678285.1 Streptomyces caeni | reverse complement strand
GCACCACCGCGGTCACGAGGAGCGCACCACGGCGTCCAGGTGCGGCAGGTAGTGGTCGAGCCGCTCCCGCTTGGTGCGCAGGTAGGTGATGTTGTTCTCGCACGGTGGTATCAGCAGCGGCACCTGCTCGTCGATCTTGATGCCGTGGCGCAGCAGCGCCTCCAGCTTGCGCGGGTTGTTCGAGAGCAGGCGCACGGACCGTACGCCGAGGTCGTGCAGGATCTCCGCCGCGACCCCGTAGTCGCGCGCGTCCACGGGCAGTCCGAGGGCCAGGTTCGCCTCGACGGTGTCCAGGCCCTCCGCCTGGAGCTTCATCGCGCGCAGCTTGCCGAGCAGGCCGATGCCGCGGCCCTCGTGCCCGCGGAGGTAGATGAGGATGCCGCGCCCCGCGGCCACGATCTCCCGCAGTGCGGTGGAGAGTTGGGGCCCGCATTCGCAGTGCGTGGACCCGAAGGCGTCACCGGTCAGGCACTCCGAATGGAGACGGGTGAGCATCCCCTCTTCCTCGATGTCGCCGTGGACGAGGGCGACTTGTTCGTCACCGCGGTCGTGGTCGAGGTAGCCGATGGCCTGGAAATCACCGTACTTGGTGGGCAAGGGGGCATTCACGACTCGGGTGACCCCGGAGGAGGGGGCATTCACGACTCGAGCGACTCCCGAGGAGTGGGCATTCCCGCCGAGCACGCCGTCAATGTCTGTCATGATCTGTTCCTATCTGGTAAGCGCAGGCGGTACGAGACGAAAGGCCGTGAAAACATGAGCGGTTCGGGAACTGCGGATACTGCTGGGACGCCGCCGAGGGGTGACGTGGTTGCCACCGGACTGCCGCCCGCGCACACCGCCGGCGTGCTGCCGTCCGACACCTCGCAGGACGTGCGGGCCCGGGGGGCCGGCCCCCACCGTCAGGTCGCCGTCCTCCCCGTGGGCAGCTTCGAACAGCACGGTCCGTGCCTTCCGCTGGCGACCGACACGCTGGTCGCCTGCGCGATCGCCCGCGAGGTCGCCGCCGCGTATCCCGTTCATCTCCTTCCTCCGGTGACGATCTCCTGCTCGCACGAGCACGCGGCATGGCCGGGAACGGTGAGCATCTCCTCCGTCACTCTCCATGCGGTGGTACGGGACATCGCCGAATCGCTCCGCCGCTCGGGCATCGAGGCCCTGGTGGTGGTCAACGGCCACGGCGGGAATTACGTCCTCGGCAATGTCGTCCAGGAATCGGCGGGCGACGGTGTGCGGATGGCGCTTTTCCCGGCCCCCGAGGACTGGGAGGCGGCCCGGGAGCGGGCCGGTGTGCGCACCACGCTGCTCAGCGACATGCATGCCGGGGAAATCGAGACCTCCATTCTTCTGCACTGTCATCCGGAATTGGTCAGGCCCGGTTACGAGACCACGGATTTCCTCGCCGACGACCGCAGGCATCTGCTCACCCTCGGTATGGCGGCCTACACGGAGTCCGGTGTCATCGGGCGTCCTTCGCTCGCTTCCGCGGAAAAGGGCAAGCAGTTGCTGGCCGCGCTCGCCGACTCCTTCGAGGCGTATTTCTCCCTGGTCGCCTCGGACGAGGACGAGGCGGTCGGGCGCACGCCGGGCGTCGCGGGTCCCGAGGGCCTGCGCCGGTCGTGACGCTGACGGCGCCTCAGGAACGGGGCGCGCGGCACGGGGGGTGAGCGGAGGTAGGTGGCGTACGGCATGGTGGCACGAAGCACGCGGGGCGTGGGCTCCGGTCCCGACGCGCCCGGCGCCGAAGGCACAGGCGCGGCGACAGCCTCGTCCCCGCCAGCCGCGGCTTCGTCCCCGCCACTCGCGGTGCGCCCATCGATCGCGGTGCGCTCACCGTCGGCCGCGGTGTGCTCCCCGCCGATCGCGGTGCGCTCACCGCCGATCGTGCTGTGCTCGCCGCCGGCCGCGACTTCGTACGTGGCCGTCGCGGCCTGGTCCGTGTCCCGCGAGGGGGCGTGTGGGTCGACACCGGCGCTCGCTCCCTCCGTCCTGGTCCCCGGCCGCCGCAGCCCCGCGCCCCAGCGGGCCAGGAGCACGAGGATCCCGGGCAGACTCGCGACGAAGCTGAGGACGCCATAGACGACGGCGACGCTCAGCCCGGTCTCCGCGCCGAGGCCGGCCGCGCCGAACGCCCAGGCGGTGACGCCCTCCCGGGGACCCCAGCCGCCGACGTTCAGCGGGAGCCCCATGGCGATGAGCGCGAGCACGGCCAGGGGAAGGAGCATGACCGGGGACGCCTGCGATCCGGCCGCCCTCGCCGCCACCAGGAACATCAGCAGATGACCGGCGAGCACGGCCACGGACGAGGACACGACCGCCGGCCAACTGCCGCGGGCCAGCAGGGCGCTGCGCGCCTCGGCGAGCGCGGCGTCGAGGGCGCGGCGCCGGCCCGACGGACGCGAGGTCCGGCCCATCCGCACCGCCGCCACGACCGCGAGCGCACCGAGCGCGGCGAGCGGCAGCACACCCGCGAGGTGGCGGGCCTGGGCGAGCACCGGCGACGGAAGGGTGAGCAGGACCGGCACACCGACGGCCACGAGGGCCACCTGGCCGGCGGTCCGCTCCAGCACCACCGCGCGCACACCGCGTCCCACGTCGCCGGCGCTCTGCCCGTGCCGCACGGCGCGATGCACGTCGCCGAGCACACCGCCGGGGAGCGCCGCGTTGAGGAACAGCGCACGGTAGTAGTCGGCGACGGCGGCACCGAGCGGCAGCCGGATGCCGAGGGCACCGGCCACGCGGCACCAGCGCCAGGCGCTGAACACGGTGGTCAGCACGCCGATTCCGAGCCCGGCGAGCAGGGTCGGGCCGTCGATCCGCCGCAGCCCGTCGAGGAAGACCCCCGTGCCGAGCCGCCACAGGAGCACACCCAGGATGAGGACCCCGGCGGCGGTGCCGAAGTGGCTGCGCACACCCCGCAGGAGGGCACGGCGACGGCCCCGGCCCGCATCGGCGCCGTCGCTCCGTGTGGCCGGCACGGTCACGCCGTCCCTCACGGCCGGGCCGGCGGTGGACGTCCCCCGCCCCGCCCGCACCGGCGCGGTCCGTACGCTCATGACGCGCCCCCCGCCGACCGCGGCAGGACCAGGACGTCGCTGTGGTGGACCACCACGGCGAGTCCGCCGGCCGCGCAGGCGGCCAGACGGTCTTCCAGATAGGCGTCGGCACCGGCCGCCAGGTCGGGCCGCTGCTCCACGGCCGCGCCGACCCAGCCGCGCAGCCACTCCTCGGTCAGGGCGGACTGCCGGGCGCCGAGCCGCCACGGGCTCGGACGGACCCGTACCGTCGCTCCGAGCCGGCCGAACGCGTCGCAGGCCACGCTCACCGCGTCGGGGCCGAGGAGGTCCCCGCGGCGCTGGTGGGCGTTGAACGCCTCGGCGATCTGCTGGTCCAGGGGGTGCGCGGGCGTGAGGTCCACGCGGCCGACGACGGAGAGCGTCAGCAGCGCCGGGCAGCCCGCGCCCACGCAGGCCGCGGCGAGCGTGTCGATCTCCTCGGCGGTGAGGACGTCGAGGAGCGCGGAGGCGGTCACCAGCGAGGCGCCGGTGAGGGCGTCGGGCGTGAGCCGGCCGATGTCGCCGCGCTGCGTGGTGACGGTCACCGGGCTGCCGTCGGCGGCGGCCCGGGGTGCCCCCACCGTGGCGAAGTGCAGCAGATAGGGGTCCCGGTCGTGCAGGATCCAGTGCTGGTCGCCGTCGAGGAGCGGGGCGAGCCAGCGGCCCATCGAACCGGTGCCGCAACCCAGGTCGTGCACGACCAGCCCGGTGGCGCGCCCGGCCTGGTTCGCGAGCCGGATCCGCAGCGGGTCGAGCAGGTCGTGGGCCCGCGCGGCCGCGTCGGCGGGCTCACGCAGCCGCAGCCACTGCGGGGCGTACCGGGGGACCTCGGAGTCGCCGTCGGTGGGCGCGGGGATCGCGGACAGGACCGCCGGCGCGGAGGTGGTGTCCTGATGTGCCGTACGGGACTGGGGGCCGTCCGGCTCCGTACCCGCCGTGGAGCCCGCCGGTGTCGTACTCGTGTTCATGCCGCCCTCCGGGGATCGTGGCCCATCCGGCTCAGGACGCCCGCCAGGCTGCGCGCCGTGGTCGCCCAGCCGTCCAGCGCGGCCCGGCGGCCGCGGGCGGCGGCCTTGAGGCGGCGCCGCACGTCCGCCTCGCCGAACCAGCCGCGCAGCTCCGCGGCCAGCGCGGCGGGGTCCTCCGGCGGTACGAGAATGCCGGGCACCCCGCCGTCGGGTGCGCGCCCGACCGCCTCCGGCAGGCCGCCGACGTCGGTGGCGAGGACCGGGATGCCGCGGGCGAGGGCTTCGGTGACGGCCATGCCGTATGTCTCGGCGTACGAGGTGAGGACCATGAGGTCGGCGGCGGCGTAGCTGGCGTCCAGGGCCGCGCCGGACTGGGGGCCGGCCAGCCGCAGCCGGTCGCCGAGGCCGTGCTCGTCGATGAGGGCGCGCAGGCGGGCGACGTACTCCGGGTCGTGGCCGAGCCCGCCGACGCACACGCAGGTCCACGGCAGGTCGGTGACGGTGGCGAGGGCCTCGATCAGCCGGTGCTGTCCCTTGCGCGGGGTGACCGCCGCGACGCACAGCAGCCGTGACACGCCGTCGGTGCCGGGTGCGAGTGGCGCGATGTCGGCGCCGGGAGCGGCGACATGGACGCGGTCGGGGGCGAGCCCGTGGTGGGAGACGAGCCGGCGTACGGCCCAGTCGCTGGTGGCCACGACGGCGGACACGGCCCGCAGGGTGGCGCGTTCCCCGGCGTCGAGTTCGGCCGCGGTCTGCGGGGCCAGTCCGGTCTCGTCGCCGAGCGGCAGGTGCACGAGGACGGCGAGGCACAGGCGTTCGGCCTCGGGCACCACGATCTCGGGGACGCCGCAGGCGACGAGGCCGTCGAGCAGGACGATGGTGCCGTCGGGCAGTTCCCGCAGGGTGCGGGCCAGTTCCCCGCGTGCCGCCGCGCCGGGCCGGGGCCAGGCGCCCTCGACCGTGTGCTTGTGGACCTGCCAGCCGAATCCGGGCAGGTCGAGGCAGATGCGGCGGTCGTAGGCGTTGCCGCCGCTGGGGGCGGCCGGGTCGTCGACGCCGCCCGGCATGACGAAGTGGACGGTGCGCAGGGACATGGGGATGATGCCGGCGTTCCTGAGGGCCGAGTGCTGTACGGGCACGAAGTTCAGGGGCGCCCGTTCGGTGGTGCGCCGTGCGGTCGTGTGGCCGTCGGCGCTCGGGGCCGCGTGGCCGATGGTCGTGTCGGTCACAGGGCACGCTCGTAACTCGCCCAGGCGATGTGCGATTCGTGCAGGGTGACGGTGAGACCGGATATCCCTCGGGCACTCTCGCCCAGCGCGCCCTTGTGGATCCGCTCGGCGAGGCGGTCGGCGATCACTTTGGCCAGGAACTCCGTCGAGGTGTTGGTGTGCGCGAAGTCCGGTTCGCTGTCGAGGTTGCGGTAGTTGAGCTCGCCCACCACGGCGCCGAGCTCCTGCGTGGCCAGTCCGATGTCGACGACGATGTTGTCGTCGTCCAGCTCGGCGCGGCGGAAGGTGGCGTCCACGAGGAACGTCGCTCCGTGCAGGCGCTGCGCGGGTCCGAAGACCTCGCCGCGGAAGCTGTGGGCGATCATCAGGTGATCGCGGACGGTGATGCTGAACAACGGACGACCCTCCAGGTGCGGTGCGTCTGATCCCCCTGCCGGGGCATGCCGTGTAGTACGGCTGGCCCCTGCGCGTTGTTCAGCTGCCCGTTCTCCTTTTGCGAGGTTCTCCGGGATGTCCACGGGAGTTTCCCCAAAGGCCGGGCAACTCGGGCGTGGCGGGGCTCAGTCGGCGTCGTACAGGACTCGGTGGCACAACCCCTTGTACGCGCCGTCGGCGAGGCGCGGCAGCACGTCGGGGAGTTCTTCGAAGGCGGACTCGCCGGTGATGAGCGCGTCGAACACGGGGTCCGCGAGCAGGTCGAGGGCGAGGGCGAGCCGGTCCGCGTAGCCGCGTGAGGCCCGGGCGTGCGGCGAGACGGTGCCGACCTGGCTGCTGCGCAGCGTGAGACGGCGCGAGTGGAACGCCTCACCGAGCGGAAGGGTGACACGGCGGTCGCCGTACCAGCTGAGTTCGACGACGGTGCCTTCCGGAGCGAGCAGGTCCAGGCACCGCACGAGCCCCTGCTCGGTGGCGCTGGCGTGGACGACGAGGTCGCACTCGCCGAGGGCGTCCTCGGGCAGGGCGAAGTCCACGCCGAGGGCGCGGGCGGTCGCGGCGCGCGCGGCATCGGCGTCGACGAGCTGCACACGGACGCCGGGGAACCGGGCGAGGAGCGCGGCCACGGAGCATCCGATCATGCCGCCGCCGACGACGGCGATCCGGTCCCCGACGAGGGGGCCCGCGTCCCACAACGCGTTGACGGCGGTCTCGACGGTGCCGGCCAGGATGGCACGGCCGGCGGGCACGGTGTCGGGCACGACGGTGACGGCGCCGGCCGGCACCACGTACCGGCTCTGGTGCGGATACAGACAGAACACGGTCCGTCCCACCAGCTCGTCGGGACCGTGCTCCACCCGTCCGACGCTCAGATAGCCGTACTTCACGGGTGCCGGGAAGTCGCCCTCCTGGAACGGGGCACGCATGGCCGCATGCTGACTCTCCGGCACGCCGCCGCGGAAGACGAGGGTCTCCGTACCGCGGCTGACCCCCGAATACAGCGCGCGCACGAGCACCTCGCCGTCGCCGGGCTCGAAAAGCCCGACGTCCCGGAGTTCTCCGTGCCCGGGTGAGCCGAGCCAGAACGCGCGAGCTGTGAGGTCCATGTGCGTCCTCCTGAACGATCCGCCGACTCTTCACGTACCGCAGCTACGAGAAGTCGCGCACAAGGTACGCGCGAAGATCGAATCTGTCACTTGGCCGGAGGGTGAGCGGTGGCCCTGAACCACACATATGACGCGAGGCTGTTGCAGCAGGAGACGACCGTGGGAGCGGGCGTGCAGGTGCTGCTGCTGGTCTTGTTGGGCACGGCGGTCGGGCTGGGCCCGGCCGGCTGGCTGACGGGCCTGGCGTTCGCGCTCGCCACCTGGGCCGTGCTGACCCGTGCCGTGCTCCGCTCCAGGCTGCGCACCTTCGGCCCGGCCAACCGGGTGACGCTGGGGCGGGCGATCCTGGTGGGCGGTGTCACGGCGCTGGTCGCGGACTCGTTCGAAAGCTCGCCCCCGGTGACGCTGTTCGTCTGTCTGACGGCGGTGGCGCTGGTCCTGGACGGCGTGGACGGCAAGGTCGCCCGCCGCACGGGCACCGCGAGCGCGCTGGGCGCGCGCTTCGACATGGAGGTCGACGCGTTCCTGATCCTGGTGCTGAGCGTGTACGTGTCGATGTCGCTGGGCCCGTGGGTCCTGCTGATCGGGGGGATGCGGTACGTGTTCGTGGCTGCCGCGCGGGTGCTGCCGTGGCTGAACGGAGAACTGCCGCCGAGCATGGCGCGCAAGACGGTGGCGGCGCTGCAGGGCATCACCCTGCTGGTGGCCGGCTCGGGATACCTGCCGTACGCGGCGGCAGCGGGGCTCGTCGCGGTCGCACTGGGCTCCTTGACCTGGTCGTTCGGCCGGGATGTGCTGTGGCTGCGGAGCGTGCGCGACGGGGGGCGGGACCCGGTGGATGCCGCCGTTCCCCCCGACGAGGTGGTGCAGCCGGTCGCCGAACTGGTGGCGGGTCCCTGACCCCTGTCAGGGAGCGGTCCTGCCGAGGTCGAGACGTCCGACGCGGGCCACGTTCTCCCGGTCGTCGGCGTCCGTGCTCGTCTCGGCGGCGAACCAGGCGTCGAGGATCTCCTTGAGCAGCGGCTCGGAGGTCAGCCGCAGACTGAGCGCCAGCACGTTCGCGTCGTTCCAGCGGCGCGCGCCGTCCGCCGTGTACGCGTCCGTGCACAGGGCCGCCCGGATTCCGGGCACCTTGTTCGCGGCGATCGAGGCGCCCGTGCCGGTCCAGCAGCACACGACCGCCTGGTCCGACCTGCCGTCGGCGACGTCGCGGGCCGCTGCCTCCGAGCACGCCGCCCAGCGCGCGTCGTCCCCGGGACGCAGCGCTCCGTGCGCGAGCACCTCGTGACCGCGGCGGCGCAGTTCGTCGGCGAGGCCGCGGGCCACGGGTTCGTCCATGTCCGAGGAAACGGAGATCCGCATGCGCCGCAGGCTACTCCTCCGCCCCCGCGGGTGGTCCTGGCGCACGACGGGGTACCCGGGGGGCACCTCCGCGGGGGCCGGGTGGCAGGAAGGAGCCGGACGTGGGCGGCAGCGACGGGCTGCGGGAGTACCGCGGCAGACGTGACTTCGACAGGACCGGCGAGCCCCGGGGCGACACGGCGCCGGACGGTGAGCAGCCCCGTTTCGTCGTGCAGATCCACGATGCGAGCACCCTGCACTTCGACTTCCGGCTCCAGGTCGGCGATGTGCTGAAGTCGTGGTCCGTCCCCAAGGGACCCTCCACCGATCCCGGTGACAAGCGCCTCGCCGTTCCCACCGAGGACCATCCGCCGCAGTACGAGGACTTCGAGGGCGTCATCCCGGCGGGCGAGTACGGGGGCGGCACCGTCATCGTCTGGGACCGCGGCACCTACCTGCCGCTGAGCCATGACCGCCGCGGGCGGCCCGTGCCCTTCGCGCAGTCGCTGGAACGCGGGCACGCCACGTTCCGGCTCGACGGGGCGAAGCTGCACGGCGAGTACGCCCTCACCCGGTTCCGCGGCGGGCGGGGGGACGGCGAGCGGGCGGCCTGGCTGCTGGTACGGACGGGCAGGGCCGGAACCGGGGGACACGGAACCCCGGACCCGCGCCGGGCCCGCTCGGTGCGCAGTGGGCGCACGCTCGCACAGGTCGCCGCGGACGACCACGGGGGCTGAGCGGTCTCGATCAGTCGTGAGAGGCCGTGCGGAGCCGTGCGGAGCCGTGCGGAGCCGTGCGGAGCCGTGCGGAGCCGCCCCGGTGGATCCGGTGCCGGTCACGCAGACCGCGTTCACGGAGTGGACCCGGGACGGCATGCTGCGCCATCCTCGGTTTCCCCGGCTGCGCAACCGGCCGCGCGACGACGAGCGGGCGGACGGGGTCGTGCGCGAGCGCCACCGGGCGGGTGGCCGGGCGAGCGCCGGTGACGCCCGGCACCGCAGAGCACCTGAGGTCGGCCCCCCTTCGGGGCCCTGAACGAGAACCGGTGATCCATGCCCAACGACAGCATCGTCGAGGTCGGCAGCGACGTGTACCTCGTCGCGGGAAGCAGCACCAACTGGGTGATCGTCAAGGACGGCGGCACCGCCACCCTCGTCGACACCGGGTATCCCCGGGACCGGGAGCGTCTCCTCGCGTCGCTGGCCGCCGTCGGTGTCGCCCCCGGCGCCGTGGCGGCCGTGCTGATCACGCACGCGCACAACGACCACATCGGCGCGGCGGAGTACCTGCGACGCACGCACGGGACGCCGGTTCTGATGCACGAGGCGGAGCTCGCGCACGCGCGCCGCGAGTTCCTGCACCAGGTCTCGGTCGGCCAGGTCCTCGCCAACGGCTGGCGGCCCGGTGTCCTTCCGTGGGCCGTCCACGCGCTGCGGGCGGGGGGAACGGCGCACATCCCTGTCATCGAGCCGCAGGCGTTCCCCGGGGAGGGCCGGCTCGATGTTCCGGGGCGTCCGCTTCCGGTGCTCACTCCCGGTCACACCGACGGGCACTGCGCCTATCATCTGGCCGACGCCGGGATCCTGATCACTGGCGACGCGCTGGTCAGCGGCCATCCGACGGCGCGCCGCCGCGGCCCCCAGCTGCTGCCCCGGATGTTCCACCGGGACCGGGCCCGGGCGCTCGATTCGCTGACCGCCCTGGAAGGGCTCGACGCCGATGTCCTCCTGCCCGGCCACGGCCCGCTGATCGGCACGGCCGTCGCCACGGCGGTCGAACACGCACGCGAACTGGCCGCCTCCTAGCACGGCCCCGAGCCACGGCCCCGACCCACGCCCCCGACCGCCGCCCGGGCCCCGAGGGAGTCCCGGCGGCCCACGGGCACGCGGCCCCAAGACTCGCCCCGGGCCCCCGAGCCCCCGTGGCCAGACGGGCGGCCCCGAAGCCGGACGCCCACCACGAGGCCCAAAACCAGATCGGCGCCTCCAAGGCCAGGCACCCCACCCCGAAGCCAGACCAGCGGCCCCGAAGCCGGACGCGCGGCCCCAACGCCCACCACGAGGCCCGAGGCCAGGCGCACGATCCAAAGGTCCGGTGCCGGGCCCGTGGACCCGGCACCGGTTCACCCGCCGCAGGCTCCGGCCCGCCCGTCAGCCACGCGCACCCTGCGCGGCTGCCTCCGGCTCCGCATGAACCGGCTCCTCCGGCGCACGCGGCGCACCGGTGGGCCGGCCCGCCCGACGGACCGGGACGAGCAGCGCGGCAAGCGCCGCGGCGAGGCAGAGCAGGGCCAGCAGTCCGAAACCGTGGGTGTAACCGGCGTCGTACGGCAGACCCGAGGGCTGCAGCCGTCCGGTCACCAGCACTCCGGTGACCGCGGCGCCTATGGAGCCACCGATCGTCCGGATGTTGGCGTTCATGCCCGTCGCGGCGCCGGTCTGCTCCGCCGGAACGCTGCCGACGATCAGGTTGGCCATCGAGGCGAAGGCCAACCCGATACCGAAGCCGAACACACCCGCGACAAGGGCCACCTGCCACTGCCGGTCGTGCCAGAGGGTGAGGAAGCCGCAGCCGAACGCGCCCAGCGCGGCACCGGCGGTGAGCAGGGCCTTGGCTCCCACCACGGGCTCCAGACGGCCGCTCAGCATGCCCGAGACGAACATGGCGACCAGCATCGGCAGCATGAGCAGTCCGGACTCGGTGACGGACGCGCCGAAGCCGTATCCGGCGGAGGGGGGCGTCTGCACGAAGCCGGGCAGGAAGGTCCAGATGGCATACATGCCCGCACCGAACAGCAGTGCGGCGGCGTTGGTCGTCCACACGGCGGGCAACCGCATGACGCGCAGGTCGATCAGCGGGGTGCGGGAGCGCGCCTCGCCGAGCAGCCACAGCGCGAAGAGCACCACCGCGGCGGCGAAGAGGCCGATGACGCGGGCCGATCCCCAGCCCCATCGGCTCGCCTGGCTGAGCGGCAGCAGCAGGGCCACCAGCCATGCCGACAGCAGCACGGCGCCATGCCAGTTGATGCGGCCCTCGGCCCGGTGGGACGACTCGGGTACGAAACGGAGGGCGATCAGGGTGGTGATGGCGACGACGGCGACGGGGATCCAGAACAGCCAGCGGTAGTCGAGCGCGGACACGATGGGACCGGCCGCCACCATGCCGACACCGCCGCCGGCGGCGATCACGGCGGACAGGTTGCTGATGCTGCCGCTCACCTCGGCCGGGGCGAACTCGTCCCGGATGATGCCGAAGGACAGCGGGAACAGCGCGCCGCCGGCGCCCTGGATCACCCGGGCGACGATCAGCACGCCGATGTCGGGCGCGAGCGCGGCCAGCAGACAGCCGAGCGTGACGGTCAGCAGTACGGCGACCAGCGTGCGCTTCCTGCCTGCCATGTCGCCGACCCGGCCGAGGATCGGTGTGAAGACCGAGGCGGACAGCAGATACGCCGTCATCACCCAGGTCGCGGTGGACTGCGAGGCGTGCAGGGCGTGTTGAACGGTCGGCAGGGCCGGTGCGATCAGCGACTGCAGCATGGAGAACACGCCCGCACCGGTCGCGAGGACCGCGAAGGTGAGGCGGGTGGACGTGCGGGGCATCAAGGGCCTTTCCGAACAGGGGCGGCCGAGGTCACCGGCCGCGGTCGCGTGGACTCGGTCGCGCCGCCGGGCAGCACGGAGCACGCCGACGGCCGCGGGGAGCGGTCGCGGAGCGGATGGATGCGTGATGAACGGGCGGTGCGGTCGGCACGGGCCCGGTGCCAGGTCGAGGGGTACGGGGTCGCCGACGGCGGGTGCGGCCGCACGCGCTCGGGACGAGCGCACCCCGACTGCTAAAGTGGAGGTACACCTCCACTGTAACGGAGGCATACCTCCGCTTCAACTCCGCTCCGGCCCGGGAGGCAGCAGTGACGGCCCAGCCGTTCCCCGTCAGCGAGATCGTGGCGTCCCAGCGGCCCCACCGGAAGGACGCCGCTCGCAACTACGACGCCCTGATCACCGCCGCGCGCGACGCCTTCGCGGAGAACGGCGCGGAGGCGTCCCTGGAGGACATCGCCCGGAGGGCCGGCGTCGGCATCGGCACGCTCTACCGCAACTTCCCCACCCGCCGCCACCTCTTCGAAAGCGTGTACGCGGGCGAGGTGAACGCCCTGTGCCAGGTGGCCGAGGAGGTCGCCGACCTGGAGCCGTGGGAGGCGCTGACCTCGTGGCTGCGCCGGTTCGTCGACTACACGGTGACCAAGCGGGCCATCCGCGAGGCGCTGGACGGCGAGTCGGACATCTTCCTGGCCTGCCGGGAGTCCATGTACCAGGCCGGGGGCCCGCTGTTCGAGCGCGCCCAGAAGGCGGGCGCGGCCCGCACGGACATGCGCTTCGACGACCTGCTGCGCATGGTCGCCGGGATCACTGCGACGCACTTCCTGGACGACGCACAGCGGGACCGGGTGCTCAACGTGGCGCTGGACGGGGTCCGGGCGTCTGCGAACTGACGTCCCGTCGGTCTCAGTTGTTCCAGCTCTCGTCGTACGGGTCACGGGGGGCCGGCACCGGCCTGGCCCGTACGACATCGATGAACGGGATGATCCCCCCGTTCACGGGGTCCTTGGTCCGCTCGCCGGTGTAGGTGCCGGTGACGTCGAGCCAGGAGTCGGGCTCCAGGACGGGGGGCAGCTTCCCGGACAGCCCGACCTTGACCGGCTGCGCGTCGGCGGCGCAGCAGCTGAGGGCCATGCGGACCAGGTAGGGCGTGCCGCCGCGATCGAGGGCGACGAACCCGGCGATCTCGACCTTCCGGCCGCCGAGGGAGCGTCCGTGGCCGTAGGCGGCGCGGCCCGCGTAGTCCACCAGGTTGAGCCGGACCGGGTCGCCGCCCGGCAGGGCCGGGTAGCCGAAGGGCGGCTGGAGGGCGGTTCCGGTGCGCAGGGCGCTGTAGGAACCCAGCGCGGGCGGGGCGACCAGGATGAGGGCGAACAGGGGCAGCACGAGGAGCCAGGAGATACGGGGCTCGCGATGGGTGTGCCCGTGCCCGCGCTCCTGCCCTTGCTCGTACCCCTGCCCTTGCTGGTGCCCGTGCTCGTGCCCGTGCTCCTGTCCCTGCCGGTGATCCTGCCCCTGCCGGTGATCCTGGGCGTCCCCGTGGACGTCGTGCGGCTCGCCGCCGTCGGGGCGTTCCGCAGCCACCCGCGACCGGCTCAGTTCGTACCGGACGGTGGCCGCGGCGGCCACGATCAGCACGGCCCCGGAAGCGAGCAGCAGCGGGCGCAGCCCGGCCTTGACGTAGCGCAGATACAGATCGGTGGTGCCGGCGTGCAGCATCGCTCCGCCGAGCAGGAAGAGAACGGCGGCCTGCGCCTGGCGGTTCACAGCAGCACCGCCCCGGTCAGGGCCGATGCCAGGATCGCGAGCACGAGGGTGGCGGGGGCGAACCGCAGGGCGAAGGAGCGGCCGAACGTGCCGGCCTGCATCGCGAATAGCTTCAGGTCGATCATCGGTCCCACCACGAGGAAGGCCAGCCGGGCGGTCAGGGAGAACTGGGACAGCGAGGCGGCCACGAACGCGTCCGCCTCGGAGCAGATCGACAGCAGCACGGCCAGGACCGACAGCGCGAGGACCGCCACCATCGGGTCGCCCGCCGCCGTGCGCAGCCAACTCGCCGGCGCCACGGCCTTGAGGGTGGCGGCGGCCATGGCTCCGACCACGAGGAAGCCGCCGGCGTGCATCACGTCGTGCCGTACGGAGCCCCAGAACGCGGCTCCCTTGCTCCGGCCCTCGTACGACGCACGGTCCGGCGGTCGCAGCCATTCGGTGCGCCCCAGCCTCTGCCACAGCCACCCCATCGCGCACGCCACGAGCAGGCTCGCCGCGAACCGGGCGAGGACCATCTCCGGGTCGCGCGGGAACGCGACGGCGGTGGCGGTCAGCACGATCGGGTTGATCGCGGGGGCGGACAGCAGGAAGGCCAGTGCCGCGGCGGGTGTGACACCCCGGCGCACGAGCGCCCCGGCGACGGGCACCGACGCGCATTCACAGCCGGGCAGGACCGCCCCGGCCACGCCGGCGACCGGCACCGCGAGCGCGGGCCGTCGCGGCAGCGCCCGGGCGAAGAACGACGGCGGAACGAACACCGCGAGGGCCGCCGACAGCAGGACGCCGAGGACCAGGAAGGGCAGGGCCTGGACGACCACCGCGAGGAAGACGGTCATCCAGCTCTGCATCACCGGCGCGCCCAGCGCCCGCCGGATCGGTCCCTGCCCGACGACCATCCCGAGCAGCAGCAGCGTCAGGCCGAGGGAGGAGTTGAACTGCCATCCCTGCGGAGTCTGCTCGCCGTCGCCCCGGCCGCCTCGGCCGACCACAGGCGGGGGTGCTTTGACGATGGTCACGGTCGGGATACCTCCGGAGGGACGGGCGGCGCGGGGGGGGTTCCCCCTTCTCCTCTACGCGGCCCTCGGCGCCCGTGTCTCACCCGGTCCCGGAACTTTGCCGGTCAATGACCCTTTCGGTACGCCGTCCCCGGCTGCCCCTGCGCGGCCGGGGCGTGCCGACGGCGGAAGAGCGCCGGCAGGCTCGGCACGGTCAGGAACCCCTCGGCGCGTGCGCTGGCGACGCCGATGCGCGGAATGTCGCTGCTCTTCTCGAACAGCAGGAAGCGGGGTTCCCACACGGGCCGGTACTTGGCGTTGGCGCGGTAGAGGGACTCGATCTGCCACCAGCGCGAGAAGAAGGTCAGCACGGAGCGCCACAGCCGCAGGACGGGACCGGCGCCCAGACGGGAGCCACGTTCGAAGACGGAGCGGAACATGGCGAAGTTGAGCGACACCCGCTCGACGCCGATCTCACGGGCGCGCAGCAGCAGCTCGATGACCATGAACTCC
Organism: Streptomyces caeni; assembly: GCF_042678285.1. Classification (NCBI taxonomy): domain Bacteria; kingdom Bacillati; phylum Actinomycetota; class Actinomycetes; order Kitasatosporales; family Streptomycetaceae; genus Streptomyces; species Streptomyces caeni. The sequence goes on along the minus strand of NZ_JBHUDX010000011.1, from coordinate 146,092 downwards.
ATCAGGCCGTTCTCGCAGTTGCGGTCGCGCCGCATCAGGTCGAGGGAAAGCCCGTGCTCGCCCCAGGGGACGAAGCTGAGCAGGGCCCGGGGCTCGCCCTCGCCGTCACGGCACTCCAGCATCACGCAGCACCCGTCGGCGGGGTCGCCGAGTCGGCCCAGGGCCATGGAGAAGCCGCGTTCGCTGCCGCCGTCGCGCCAGTGGTCCGCCTTCTCGATCAGCGTGGCCATGTCCTGCTCCGGGATGTCCCCGTGGCGTCGGACGGTCACGGTGTACCCGGCGCGCCGGACGCGGTTGTGCGCCTGCCGCACGACCCGCATCGCCCGTCCCTCCAGACTGAAGTCGGCGACCTCCACGATCGCCTCGTCACCCAGTTCGAGGGCGTCCAGGCCGTGCCGGGCGTAGATGGTTCCGGCCTCCTCGCTGGCGCCCATGACGGCGGGCGTCCAAGCGTGCCGGCGAGCCTCCTCCAGCCACTGCTCGATGGCGCCAGGCCATGCCTCGGGGTCGCCGATCGGGTCGCCGGAGGCGAGGGTGACGCCGCCGACCACCCGGTAGGTGACGGCGGCCTTGCCGCTCGGCGACCAGATCACGGCCTTGTCGCGGCGCAGCGCGAAGTAGCCGAGGGAGTCCCTCTCGCCGTGCTTGGCGAGCAGCACCCGCAGTCGCTGCTCGTCCTCCGCGCCGAGGAGCTCACGGCCTCGGGGAGAGCGGAAGCAGGCATACAGGACGAGGAGGAAGGAGACCGCGATCAGGATGTTGACGGTGATGTCCACCCAGCGCGGGGCGTGCACGGCGTCGACACGGTCGGCGAGCGGGCCGACGCTGATGCCGCGCAGCAGCGTGTATGCGATCTCGTCCGTCAGGGTGGCCCCGGGCAGCGTGTTGGTGGCGCGCACCAGCAGGGTGCCGATGCCGCCGCTGACGAGGATGCCGCAGGCGCCGACGATCAGTGCGAGACGCGGGTTGGAGCGGTCGCCCACGGCCCGGAACTCCTTGCGCCCGAGCAGCAGCGCCGCCACGAACAGGCCGGTGAGCAGGGCTGAGATCCAGTTGAAGACGTGCCGGCGGTAGGGGTCCTGGGTCAGGGCGAGCGCGTAGAGTCCGAAGAGGGAGCCGGCCAGCAGCATGTTGAAGATCCACGCGGCCCGCTTGCGACGCCGCATCACCACGGCCAGGAACAGGGCGAGGGCCGCCGAGACCAGTCCGGCGGTGGCGAGGTACGGGGTGAAGTACTCGCCGGCGTTGTGCTCGTGGACCTCTTCGCGGAAGGGCAGCGAGAGGACCGCCACGATGTTCAGCAGCACCAGCAGCCGCAGATACCACACGGTGGCGACGGCCGCTCCCGGCCGGAGGCGCGCGAGCAACGGCGGCCGGTCGCCTTCCGTACTCTGCGGGCGCTGGGGGCGCTGCCGGGGGACCACTGCTTGTTGCTGTGCGGGCACCGCGATGACTCACCTTGACGAGAGGCCGGGGAAACCGGCGGGGACGGAAGCGGCAGGGGGAACGGGGTCCTGTAAACACTACATTTCGTAGGGGACACAGGGAGCACACAGAGAGTAGGAGTCAGGCAAGGATCGGTGCTACCGCGCTACTGGGTCCGCTCCTCCGCGCCCACGGTACGGGCCTCGTCGGCCTGTCGGCGATCCTCCGGTCGTCCGGGATCCGGGCACTGCGGGTCCGCGTTCCCGGGGTCCCCGCGGTCGCCCTCCCCCCGGTCGAGATCCATGGAACCGGGGCTCATGGAACCGGGACTCATAAAACCGGGGCTCATGGGGCCCATAACCATGGGACTGGCACCCATGGGACTGGCACCCATGGAGCCCGCACCCATAGGACTGGCCCCCATGGAGCCCGCACCCATGAGTGTGGGTCCCGCGGGGCCCACACCCGCGCACTCTGTCAGGAAGGGCACCAGCCCCCGTTCCAGCACGGCGAGCTCCCACGCCGCACGGGCCCGGCTCACCTCGGGGTCGCCCGGTGCCGCCTCGCCGGCCCCGCGCCGGGCTCGGCCGCGTGCGCCCGTCACCAGAAGCCAGCCGAGATCCCCGATCGCGGCCCCCGCCGTCACGGCCGCGGCGATCACTCCGGCCATCACGAGCCCGTCGCCGATGTGGGGGCGCACGGCGAAGGCGCGCAGGCCGAATCCGCACAGCAGGAACACTCCCGTGGCCACGGCCCCGAGGCTCGGCACGAGGACCGCGAGCACGGGCAGGATCCGCTCCCTCGTGGCGTCGTCGGCGTGCGGCGGACCGTCGCGGCCGACGGCGGCGGCCAGCGCCTTGACGTACTCGTCGTGTTCCACGGCGGCGACACCGAGGAGGCGCTCACGCTCCTCCAGGGCACGCGCCCGCAACCGCTCACGCCACGGGCCCGTGTCGGCGGCACCGATCGCGGCGGCGATCTCAGGAGAGCCCAGGGCCCGGTCCACCACCTGCTCGAAGATCGGACCGCCCAGTGGTGACGGCTCGTCAGACTCCTGCACGGCTCCCCCGATCGGCGGCAACACACCGCCCGGCACGGACCGGCGGACGGACGCCCCAAACCCTACAACATGTAGGACATCCGTCAGGGCGGCACGCCCTCATACGGCGCACACCCCGCGCGGCACTCGATCCGGTCATCCGCTCAGCCCTCCCCGGTCGGCACGGAGTCCAGGCCGGTGCAGGCCAGTCTGCCGCCCACCTCGGCGCACGCCTCCACACCGTCGAGCGAGGTGACGGCGAGCATGGGGCTCGCCCAGCCGCCGGCGCCGTCGCCCGGGTACCCGGCGGACAGCACGTCCCGCCCGGAGCGGACGGAGATGACCCGGGCGTCCGACGCCCGCGCCTGGACCTCGGCCCAGGCGGTGCCGCAGGAGGGCGAGTACTCCAGCCGTACGGCGTACGAGGCGTCGTGGACCGTGCTCTTGGTCTGCGCGTCCCGGCGGCAGGCGGAGCCCGCGGGCAGCTGCCCTTGGCAGGACGCTCCCCGGCACCGGGGCGAGGCCGCCGCGAGCCGCCCGCCGGGAGCGTGGGAGCGGTGGGTCGCCACGAGGGTGACCACCACCGCGGAGACCGTGACGACCAGGGCGAGCGCCGGGAACGGCAGCCGCCGCGAGCGGGTGGGCCGCGCCGTGGCACCGGCGGCGGACGGCCCGTCCGCCGCCGGTGCCCGCTCGGCCGCCTCCCACAGGGCGAGCAGGGGTGCGGGGTCGGCGCCGGCGAGTGCGGCCAGCGCCTCCACGGCCGAACGGGGCGGCCGTTGGACGCCGTGGAGGTAGCGGTGCCAGGCGGACTTGCTGTAAGGGGTGCGGGCGGCCAGGGCCGCGAGACTGAGACCGGTGCGCTCCTTCAGCCCGCGCAGCCCCGCCGCCACGGGGTCGTCCGGCTGGGCGGGCGGAGCGGCCGCCGGCCGGCAGGGCATCGCCGTCCATGGCGCACCGGCCTTCACGGTCTCGATCCTTGGGGCTGTCGCATGACCTGTCCCTCGACGCCGACTCCAATTTGGGCTTTTCGCACTGCTTGTTGTGATCTGTTCCCTGGCGGGTGGTGCCGCCACACATGGGTGCCGGTATGAGAAGGGTGAGTCGCCGGGGATCCTGACACGCCGACGGCACGGCCGGTTCACCCGTGAGTGAACCGGCCGGGCCGTCCTTTCGATGGGCGGGAGAACGGACGTCAGCACCAGGGCACGGTGCTCCAGGCACGGACGTAGCGGGCGGAGACGTATCCCCTGCCGCCCGCGAGCCGGTACCAGCGCGGGTTCCCGAACACGTACGACCCGTACGTCTTGCAGACCAGCGCCAGCCGTCCGTTGACGCGGCGGTGGCCGATCACGCGGTAGCCGAGGCCGGGGCCGGAGCGGACGTTGAGCGGGATGTAGCGCGTGGCGACCCGCCCCGTGACTCGGGCGGTACGGCGGTGGTGACGGACGTGGTGCCTGCACCGTGCGGAACCGTGCGCACGATGCCGGACCGGCGTGTGCCGGGCCACGGCGGGAAGCAGTGTGTGCGGATGGTGCGGGACGGTGGCGGCGACCGGCGCCGGTGCGGCCTGATCGGCCGCGACGGCCACGGCCGCCGTGGGCACGAGCGCGAACATCGCGACCGCGGCCAGCAGGCCGCCCTGCAGTGTCCGACGAATCATGGAAACCTCCGGACTGACAGTGCGATCACGAGGCGTGATCGGACGTCGCCGAGGCTTTCCGTCCCGACGGCCGGGAATTCCGTCCCCATGTTCCAGGGACAGGGGGAACGTCCCGTGGGACGGCCGCCGCGATGGGCGGGTGAGGCGCGGGGGGCGAACGAATGCCCCGGGGCGGACACGGACGGGCCTGCCGGCGTCGGCGGTGCCGCCCGCGAGGGCGGCACCGCCGACCGACCGGGCCGCAGCCCATCGCCCCGGCCGCAACCCACCACCCCGGCCGTCGCCGGCCTACCGGGCCGGTGTCCCGGAAGCCGCCTGGCCCGGAGCCGGGGCCGGGGCGTATCCGGTGGGCCGGGTGGTGAACGATCCCCGGCCCCGGGTACGGCTGCGCAACCGGGTCGCGTAGCCGAACAGTTCGGCCAGCGGCACGGTGGCGGTCAGGACCGTGGCACCCGCCCGAGCCGTCGAACCCGAGACCCGGCCGCGGCGCGCCGCCAGGTCCCCGAGCACCCCTCCGACGGCATCGTCGGGCACGGTGACGGTGACCTCGGCGACCGGCTCCAGCAGCACCATCAGGCAGGCCCGCAGCGCCTCCCGGAGCGCGAGCCGGCCGGCCGTCCGGAACGCCATCTCCGACGAGTCCTTCGGATGGGTCGCCCCGTCGGTCAGCAGGACGCTCAGCCCGGTCACCGGATGGCCGCCCAGCGGTCCCTCGGCCAGTGCGTCCCGGCAGCCGGCCTCGACCGCCCGGACGTACTCCTGAGGCACCCGGCCGCCGACGACGGCCGAGCGGAACGTGAAGCCCGTCGCGCCCTCGCCGTCCCCGGCCGCCAGCGGTTCCACATCGAGGACCACGTGGGCGAACTGGCCCGCGCCACCGTCCTGTTTGACGTGCCGGTACGCCAGCCCGAAGACCCCGCGGACCACGGTCTCCCGGTGGGCCACCCGGGGCCGGCCGACGCCCACGTCCAGGCCGTGGGCGCGGCGGATCTTCTCCACCGCCACCTCCAGGTGCAGTTCACCCATGCCCGACAGCACGGTCTGGCCGGTCTCCGGGGCGGTGCGGACGGTCAGCGAGGGGTCCTCCTCGACCAGGCGTGCGAGCGCCGCCGCCAGCCGGCCGGTGTCGGTGCTCCTGCGGGCCTCGACCGCGACGGAGACGACCGGTTCGGCGACCGTCGCAGGCTCCAGGAGCAGGGGCGCCCCGGGTGCGCACAGCGTCGATCCGGCACGGGCCGCCTTCGGTCCCGCCACCGCGACGATGTCTCCGGCCACGGCCCGGTCCAGCTCCGCATGGCGGTCGGCCCGCACCCGCAGGATCCGGCCGATCCGCTCGGTGCGCCGGGTGCCCGCGTCCATCACCGTCTCTCCCTTCGTGAGCGTGCCCGAGTAGACCCGCAGATAGGTGAGCCGTCCCGTGGGCGTGGCGTTCACCTTGAACGCCAGGGCCGCGAACGGTGCCGCCGGGTCGGCGGTCCGCTCCTGCTCCGTGCCGTCCTCACCGGTGCCGCGCACCGCGGGCACGTCCAGCGGCGAGGGCAGGTAGGCGACGGCGGCGTCCAGCAGCGGCTCGATGCCGCGGTTGCGGTAGGCCGAGCCGCACAGCACCACGACGCCGTCACCGCTGCGGGTCAGCTCGCGCAGCGCACGGGCCAGAGTCCGCGGGGTGAGGGTGGCCGTGGCGCAGAACTCCTCCAGGGCCAGGGGGTAGAGTTCGGCCACGGCCTCCTCCAGCATCCTGCGGCGCCGCCGGGCCTCGTCGAGCAGGGCGTCGGGGACCGGGCCCTCCTCGGCCGTGTCGCCGCCGTCGGCCCAGACCAGGGACCGCATGCGCAGCAGGTCCACCACACCCGTGAACCGGTCCTCCGCCCCGATCGGCAGCTGGACGACCAGCGGGGCCGGGTGCAGCCGCCGGCGGACCGAGTCGACCGCCGTGTCGAGGTCGGCGCCCGCGCGGTCCAGCTTGTTGACGAAGGCGATGCGCGGCACTCCGTACCGGTCGGCCTGCCGCCACACCGACTCGCTCTGCGGTTCGACGCCCGCGACCGCGTCGAACACGGCGATCGCGCCGTCCAGCACGCGCAGCGAGCGCTCGACCTCGTCGGCGAAGTCGACGTGGCCCGGGGTGTCGATGAGGTTGATCCGGTGACCGTCCCAGGCGCAGCTGACGGCCGCGGCGAAGATGGTGATGCCGCGGTCGCGTTCCTGGGAGTCGAAGTCGGTGACGGTCGTGCCGTCGTGGACCTCGCCGCGCTTGTGGGTGGTTCCGGTCAGACAGAGGATCCGCTCGGTGACGGTGGTCTTCCCGGCGTCGACGTGGGCGAGGATGCCGAGATTGCGAACGGCGGTGAGCGGACTGGTGTGTTGACGGTGCAGAGAGGTACGCACGGCCCGTGGCCTTCCGAGGTGTCGCGGTGTCGCGGAACGGGGCGGCGCGATTGCCGGACGAACGGGCCCGCGGCCGGGCCGTCCCGAGACCCTCCGTCGAGCCACGAGCGCGGCGGCGCGTTCCGGCCGCCGGCGGGGCACTGCCGGGCACTGCCGGCCGGGAGCGGGCGGGGTCAGGTGTTCGTCGCGGGCATCCGGTGCCGGCCGCGCAGCCGGCACCGGACGTACGAGGACACCAGGATCACCTCGTACCGTGACCGGGGAACGACGACAGCGGTGCGCTCGCGCACGGCCGGGCTCCCCTCACTCGTCACGGAACGCGCCGCGAGAACGGTGCGGCGCGCGATGCACGGTGAGTGTAGGGAGCGAGCGGGGCCGAAAGCACGTGTTTTTCCTGCCGGTGGAGAACCGGCGCCACCCTGGGGCGCACACCGGCGGCGCTGCCGGACACACGGGCCCTCACCCGGTGGCGGGCTGCGCGGGCAGGGTGAAGACGTGTCCCGGTGTGGCGATCTTCGTGATCGCCTCGCCGAAGAGCGTGCTGGATGCCTTGCCCCCGTGGTCGATGTCGGTGTTCAGCAGCACGACGAGGGTGGTCCGCGCGGACGGGAGGTGGACGGTCAGGGACTCGTAGCCCGGCAGTGCCCCGTTGTGCCCGATCCAGCCCCGTACGGTGAAGACGCCGAGGCCGTATCCGACGCCCGGGAACGGGGTCGGGGGCGTGCTGAGCCGCTGGCGCTGAAGGGCCGGGCTGATCAGGAGGCCGCCGTCCGGCAGCCTGCCGGTGGCCAGCGTACGCGCCCATACCCGCAGGTCCCGCAGATCGGAGACCATCGCACCGGCCGCCCAGCCCCAGGAGGGGTTCCAGCCGGCCGCGTCCTCGGTCTTCCCGCCCGCGGTCCGGTTCGTGTATCCCTGCGCGTGCGGGTCCGGGAACGTCGCGCCGTCGGGGAACAGCGTGTGGTTCAGTCCGGCCGGTGCGAGGATGTTCCGCCGGATGAAGTCCCCGAGCGGCAGTCCGCCCGCCTTCTCGACGACCAGCCCGAGCAGGACCAGGTTGGTGTTGGAATAATCGAACCTCTCCCCCGGCGGGAACAGCACCGGATGCCCGAAGGAGTAGCCGAGCAGCTCGCGCGGAGTGAACGACCGCCGTGGATCGGACGTCAGCGCCCTCAGGAAGGCGGCGTCCTCGCTGTAGTTGAACAACCCGCTGCGCATTCCGGCCAGTTGGCGCAGGGTGATCCTGTCCCCGCCGGGCACACCGTCGACGTATCTGCCGATCGGATCGTCCAGGCGCACCGCGCCCCGGTCGACCAGTTGCAGCAGCGCCGTCACGGTGAACGTCTTGGTCTCGCTGCCGATCCGCATGTACAGATCCGGCGACATCCTCCGGCCGCTGTTCTTGTCGGCCACTCCGAACGAGCGCACATAACGGCCCCGGTTCGGTGTGAACAGTCCCACGGTCACACCGGGCACGCGCGCCTCCCGCATGACCTGCCGCACGGCCGCGTCGAGTTGCCGCGTCACCTCGGGGGTGAGGTCCCGGGCCTCCCCCGAGAACGCCCTCGTGACACCGGACGGCGTGCGCGGCGCGTCCATACGGACGGCCGTGGTGCGCGACTCCGGCACCCCGAACGCGGCCCCGAACGCGATCGGCATCGCGAGCATCCCCACCGCGACGGCGGCGGTGACCCCCCTGCGCAACCGTGTGCAGGCATGCGTCATGGGCTGACTCCAACCGTGTGGGACCCCGTTCCCGCCTCCGCCGGCCGGGCGCGGCGCGGAGGCGTGCCCGCCCACGGCGACGCCGAACACAAGAAAACCGCAGGCCACGGCCCCGACCGGGGGCCGTACCCCGAGGTCCTGCCCTCAGGATAGGGGCGGCCGGGGCGGGACGCCTGTCGACGCCTGGGCCGGCCGTACGCACTGGGGGGACGCAACTGCGCAGGCGGCCGGTCAGGACCTCAGAGTCAACGCTCGATCGACGGCATGGCGGCATCGCCCTGGACGCCCAGCTCAGCGCGACCGTCGGCAGCTTCTCGCAGACGGACGGCCTGGTCGTGAAGGTCGACGAGAAGCACGGCGCGAAGAGCGAGCAGCTCGCCCGCGCCCTCCCCCGGGACACAGGGAAGATCGTCACGGTCACCCTGCACTCGTTCCCGGCGCTGCTGGAGTACATCAAGCGCAACCCCACCGAGATCAAGGGCACCCGCTTCGCGATCATCGTCGACGAGGCCCACTCCTCCCAGTCCGGCGACGCCGCCACCGCCGTGAAGTCCGCCCTGCGCGGGCCCGTCTACGCCAGCGTTGTCCTCGCGGTCGTTCGGCATGACCTGGATCTCAACGTTGCGCTTGTGCCCGATCAGCAAGACGTTTTCGAGAACCCCTCGCAAGACCGGCGCACCGCCGAACGGCTCGCGGAGCACGCCCTCCTCGATGACGAAACTCACGAGCGGTGCCGGCCAACGAGTGAAGATCTCCTGGCGCATCAGCCGTGCTGCGACGCGCTGTTCAATGGTGTCCTCATCCAGCAGCGGACGCCGCATGGCAAGCAGATCACGGGTCTACTCCTCGGTCTGGAGAAGCCCCGGAATCGCCTGCACCGCATAGAGGAAGAGCTCATCCGCCTCCGCTTCCAACCTCGCCGCGTCCCGGAAGAACGCCGGATACTGAGCCCGAGCCGCCTCCTCCTTCAACGCCGTCGGCAGCCCCCCGGCCCCCAGCACCTCGTCCGCCTTCTCGATGAACCGGGCCTGCGGGATCCGCCTCCCCTGCTCGACGGACGCCACCATGTCCGCCGAACAGCCGACCCGCCCGCCGAACTCCGCCCGGTCCAGCCCCGCCCGCACCCGCAGCAGCTTCAACTGCCGCCCGAACGCGGTCACGACACCCGTGCCCGGCTCGTCCTCCGGCCGCTGCCGCTCCTGTCGCCCCTGCCCCGTCTCCGCGTCCTTCACGGTCACCGCCGCTGCCCGCCTCTCACCGCGCGCCACCCGGCACAGGGCCCACGCCCGCCCACGACGGGTCAACGCCGTGGCGTCGCCACAGGTCACGCCACGGAACGAGCGGCGCCGTACCGCGCCCCAGGTGAGGCGCAGCGCGGCGCGCACCGCACCGGCCGGCAACGCGGCCCAGCGCCTTCCGGGCCTACCGGGGTGAATCAACCCGGCCTCGGCGGGCCGGTCGTCGATCCCATCACGGCGTCGTCGTGGCGTCGCCGATCAGGCCGATCGACGCAGCGATCCGCCTTGCCGTCGACCGCGTGAAGGCGGGGCGAGATGATCCCGGGCCGCCGATTCCTTGCCTGCCGCAGGGCCGATGGCTGTCCGGTGTCTCCCGGAGACGGCCTGCCGGGTCAGCGGCTGACCCGTTCCGGGCAGCGTTCCCTGCGGCGATACGGGGCGTCGACACCGATCTCGTACCACGGCTCGCCGCGAACGCGGAGCTCAGGACTTGCCGGCGACCTCAGCGACGTTGCCGCCCCCGGCCGCTCCGTCCCGTCCCATGCCAAGGAAGCGCCGGATGGCTTCGACCGGCATATCGAGTCCCTCGGACGCGGACTGCTCGTCGCCGAAGACCTGCACCGCCTCAGCGACAGCCACGGCCAGTTCGACCTCTGCCTTGCGGACCTTGGCCTCGGCCTTGTCCACGGTGTCTACCACCGCCAGCTGACGGCGCTGCCTCTCCTGAAGTCTCTGTTTACGGGAAGGAGGGTTGTCAGAGTTCTGGTTCTGCACAGTCATGACCAAGATCATAATCAGTGGGGTGCACGCCCATGGAATCGGCAACTCACCTGCAATGGAGAGGCGTTCACGGCTCGAAGGCTCGGCACCGGCGGCCCCGTGACGCTGTTGTTCGAGGTAGTTGCGGCGCCGGGGGTGTCGTCACGTTGACAGCGGGTGCCTGGCGATGGGCTTCAGAACCCTGGGATGCGCGCTCATCTGCCGGCGACGCCTGTAGCACGGTCAAGGAGCTGGCTGACCTGCATGCCTTCTTCGCGTGAAGTCACCCTCGGCAGCAAGGCGAAGTCGTCGGGAAGCACGTCCAGCAGACTCAGCACTCGGTTCGACCGCAGCGCCCGCCGCGCGGCCTGGCGGATGATCCGCCGGCAGGAGGGGCTGGACGACCTGTAGGGATCTTCGGCGGCGGGCGGTGGCCGCCGCGGGTATGTGGTGGGTTTGTGCCATCGGCGGCTCCGATGCGGCTTGGAAACGGCGCCGATGGCTGGCACACATCCTCCAATTGCCGCCCCGCGTGGCAACCACGGCTGCGCAGCCATCGGCTCACACACCGCTCAGCCTCGGCGGCCCACCCGTGGCAAGCGGGGCCCGGTGCGACGCGCGCCGGGCCCCGACGGTCGTACGGCCGCCGGTTCAGCGCCCGGCGGCCATCCGCACGATGCCGGTCCAAGCTTCGACCCCGAAGGACAGCGGGACTCCTGCAGGGCGCGTCGAGTCCCGCACCAGTACGCTGGTGGCTGCGTGGGCGGCAACCTCGACGCATTCCCCGCCCTCACCGCTGATGTAACTGCTTTTGAGCCACTCCGACTCAGGAACTGTCAGCGGCTTCACCCAGTGGGTCATGTCTCTCCCAGGAATCCCTCGGCAAAGGTGTCCGCAGGCGTCCCGGCCGCATCGTTGCGGGCCGCCGACACCGCGGGGGATGCGGGAGCCGTGCGGGTCGGGACCATGCACTCGCTCAAGGGGCTCGAGTTCCGCTGCGTCGCTGTGATCAGCGCCGGCGACGGCGCGCTGCCGTTCCCGAAGGCCGTCACGCTGCCCGAGGTCTACCCCAAGCAGCACGAGACGGACATGATGACGGAACGCTGCCTGCTGTTCGTCGCCTGCACACGGGCCCACGACAGCCTGTACGTCTCCTGGTCCGGCGCGCCGAGCCCGTTCCTCGTGGAGGCGAGGGTGCGCGGGTAGGCCGCCGCTGTCTCCCGCCGCCACCGACACGCGCCAGGACACGCCCTGCACCCCGCCGAAGCCAGAACAGCTGAGCTTGGACGGGGCCTGACGGCAACGGGACGCGACGCCATGTCGATTTCGTACCCGAACCGGGTGGTCACCACGGCTGTGCCACCGGGTCGGGTGGCACAGGCGGGATGCGGGAGTCGCGGGGTGGGTGTCAGGCCCAGGGGCTGGCCACCGCCCAGCTGGTGTCGTCGGCCCAGAGGGTGGCGGCGTCCCAGGTGTGGGAGCCACCGTGGCTCGCGATGTAGGCGTCGTTGTTGTAGTGGCGTACGAAGTCGCTGGGGTAGTTGGCGGAACGGAGTGAGATGCCCTGTCCGTTGTGGCTCGCCTGGGGGCAGAACGTGGCGTCCTGTTTGAACAGTGCGCTGCCGTCGTTGCTGTCGATGCGCAGCCGGAAGTCGTAGTGGCGCAGGTACTGGCCCGGTTTGTCGGCGGACTCGAAGGAGACGCATGAGGCGTCGCCCAGGCCCGCCCGCACGGTCCAGGTGGCCGCGAGCTTGTCGGCGGACGAACTGGACGAGGAGACCGTCGAGATGGCGGCGTAGGCGTCGGCGCTGTTGTGCTTGAGGTACTCGGTGGTGCAGCAGGAGGTGGTGGCCCGCAGCGAGACCCTGGAGCCCGCCGTGAGCCCGCCCGCCGTCGAGGACGCCGTGTAGCCGACCGAGTTGATGTTGGACTGTACGGCGTTCTCGGTCGCGTCCGACGGGTAACCGGACGTCATGACGCCCTCGTAGAAGGTGCCGGCGGAGCCGTTGCTGTTGTCGCCGCCGATGCCGAGGATGATGGCGCCTTCCTTCCTCATCGGGTTGTAGCCCGAGACGTTGGGGCGCGTGCCGTTGTAGAAGGTGGACAGGCCGCCGGACTGGGCGTTGCCGCCCCGGATCGCCCAGTGGTTCGGCTCGCCCTTGACGACGGCCGTGAGGAACCGGTGGCTGACGCTGGGGTCGTTCGCGTTGTAGCCCGCGTTCACCCCGGAGAACAGCCCGTTCTCCAGATCCGCCATGACCCAGGGGCCGTTGCCGGTGCCGTAGCCCCATACCTTGATGTTGCCGAAGTAGATGGCCTCCATGGTGCCGTTGCCGTTGTCCCGGCTGTTGGTCTCGGCGTTGCCGTAGTCGAAGCAGCAGCCGCCGTTGTAGTGGCTGCCGTCGAGGATCGCGTACATGCCTTCGGGCTGGTCTCCGGTGGCGATGCCGCTGGTGCTGTTGTTGCGGTATCCGGTGCCGGGGGCGATGAAGACGCCGTACGCCTTGTGACCGCCCACGGTGACCGGTGCCGCGGATGCTTCCGCCAGGTTGTCGTACCCGCCTGCAGCGGGGCCCGAGAAGCCTCCGGGCGGTGCCTGGGTGAGATGGTTGCCGCGGCCGGACTGGTCGTAGATGACGGTGATCAGGCAGCTCGTTCCCGCGCAGAACGAGTCCTGCGCGGCGGCGTCGGCGTAACCGCCCGCACTGAGCACACCGATGTCCCGGGTGGCACCGTCGGAGGCGCGTTTGACCTGGTAGAGGCGGCCGTTGTAGGAGGAGAACAGAGCGCGGGTCGTACTGTGCGCGGCCACGCAGGGCGTGCCGCCGGAGGCGTACAGGTCGCAGGGGAGGGAGCCGACGGCTGCGGCGCTGCTGCCGGCGGACGTCTGCGCGCCCAGCATGGCCACGGTCAACGCCAGCGGAGCAAGCCACTTGCCCCACCGTCGTAAGCGGGCGGAAGTCACAGGCATGGATCATCTCCTGGGAACGAGTGGACTCGACGGCGTCCCACCGCCGAGAGGACGGACACCCGCAGCAATGTCAAGGACATGTCACTACTGGAAACCTTTGGAGCGAGTCGAAGACCGCTGCCGTGCGCGCCCGGAGCCATCGGAGCGACGATCAGGATTGACGATATTTCGAACAATGGTCGCAGTGACGGACAAGCATTGATGATAGGAAGCCCCCGGAGGGTGTCAACATCTCGCACACGTCCGATACTTCGGCCACCGAAAGCCCAAGTCAGGGGCTTGAGACCAGCACCGCGAGGGCACCCGTCGGCCATCGGCAAACCAATGATCATCGCCGGGGTGGCGGACGGACTGGCTCCCCGTGCGCGTCTTTAAAAACGGGCTCGGCTGTCCGGCAGCGGCGGACCACGGACCCGACCCGCTGCCGGTTGGAGATGCGAGCGCGCCCGGTCTTCCGTGGCTGCGCGGGACCGCAGCGCGCGTCGGTCCCGAACAGAGCGGGACGGAATGTCCGCAAATCCCCGGCCTACTCCGCGTGCTGTGGTGGCGGACCACATGGAACAGGCCACCGATGTCTCTGACGGTCACATATCGCGGTCCGTCCCGGCGGCCTACGGTTCCCGCAACCGCCGACGCCGCCGTCCGGAATGGGGCGTCCGGTGCGTCTTCCCCGACGATCAGCGACACCCAGGAGCCGACCATGACCTCCCGTTCGGATACCGCGACCAGACCGGCGGCCCGCGCCGCGACCCGATCCGTACGGATACGGCGGCAGCTCGCCGCGCTCGCGGCCTGCGGGCTGCTCGCGGTCGGCTGCAGCAAGGCCGGTACCGCCGGCACGGCGAGCGGCGGTTCCGGCTCCGGGGCGCAGGCCCCGGTGAAGGTCGGGCTGGTGTACTCCAAGACCGGCCCGCTCGCGGCATACGGCAAGCAGTACATCGAGGGATTCCGGGCGGGCCTCGATTACGCGACCAAGGGCACCGGCAAGGCCGGCGGCCACCGTATCGAGCTGACCGTTGAGGATGACGCGGGCGATCCGGCCAAGGCCGTCTCCGAGGCCAAGGACCTGATCGGCAAGGGATGCACGATCCTGGCCGGTTCCACCTCCTCCGGCGTGGCGCTCCAGGTGGCGCCGGTCGCCGCCCAGAACAAGGTGCTGTTCATCAGCGGACCGGCTGCCGCCGACAAGATCACCGGCCTGAACAAGTACACCTTCCGTTCCGGCCGCCAGTCCTACCAGGACATCCTGACCGCGGCCTCGCTCATCGGCAAGGACGCCCATGGCAGCAAGGTCACGGTGCTGGCCCAGGACAGCGCCTTCGGCCAGGCGAACGTCGCCGCGGTGAAGGCGGTGCTGGGCAAGCAGGGCGCCACCGTGAAGGCGGTGCTCGCCCCGCCGAGCGCGACCGACCTGACGCCGTTCGCCAAGCAGGCCAAGTCCTCCGACCCCGACCTGCTGTTCGTGGCATGGGCGGGCGAGACGGCCTCGGCGCTGTGGACCTCCCTCACCCAGCAGGACGTGTTCTCCTCCACCAAGGTGGTCACCGGCCTGGACCTGGCGGCCTCCTACCCGCTGTTCGGGCCGGCGGCGACGAAGATCTCCTTCCTCAGCCACTACTTCGACGGCGCCGCGGGCACCGACGTGGAACGCGCCATGGCCGACGCCGTCACCAAGGCGGGCGGCACGCCGGACATCTTCACCCCGGACGGCTTCACCGCCGCGCAGATGATCGTGCACGCGGTGCAGGGCGCCGAGGGGTCGGCCACCGACACCTCAGCACTGGCCGCGGCCCTGGAGGGATGGAGCTTCGACGGCGTCAAGGGCAGGCTGACGGTCCGTGCCGAGGACCACGCGCTGCTCCAGCCGATGTTCCAGGTCAAGCTGACCGGCGCCCCGTCCGCCCCCAAGCCCTCCGTGGTGCGCACCCTGCCCGCCGACCAGGTGGCTCCGCCGGTCACACCGATGGCGGGCTGATCCCATGGCGAACTCCGCATCCGCACCCGGTCCGGTGACTCCCGGCGGCCACCGGACCGGGACGGAGCGCGGCGCGGGCACCCGGCCGGCGGCGACCACCGCCGGCCCGGTCCTGCGACTGCGCGACCTCGGCTGGTCGGTCCGTGGCGTCCCGATCGTGCAGGAGGTGTCCTGCACCGTGCACGAGGGCGAGTTCGTCGCCTTCATCGGCCCCAACGGGGCCGGCAAGACCTCGCTGTTCAACCTGGTCTCCGGGATCTGCCCGGCGAGCGCGGGCACCGTGGAACTCGACGGAGCCGACATCACCGGCGCGGGCGTGCACGCCCGCGCCCGGCGCGGACTGGGCCGGACCTTCCAGACGTCCTCCCTGTGGGCCGGCATGACCGTGGCGGACCACGTACGGCTGGCCGCGCAGGCGGCCGAGGGACCGCGCGCCTCCTACCGCCTGTGGCGGCGCGCCGACCGCTACCGCCGCCAGGTGGCCGACACCCTGGAACGCACCGAACTCGCCCACCGCGCCGACACCCTGGCCGGGGCGCTGTCCCACGGGGAGAAGCGCAAGCTCGAACTCGCCGTGCTGCTCGTCGGCGACCCCCGGGTCATCCTGCTGGACGAGCCGATGGCCGGCGTCAGCGCCGAGGAGGTCCCGGCGCTGACCGCCCTCATCCGCTCCGTCCACCGCGACCTGGGACGCACCGTACTGATGGTGGAGCACCACATGGACGTCCTGCTCGAACTCGCCGACCGCCTCGCCGTGATGCACCACGGGACGCTGCTGGCGCTGGACACCCCCGCCGCGGTGATGGCAGACCCCACCGTCCAGGAGGCCTACCTCGGGGAGGCGCTGTGACCGAGCCGACCCGGGGGGCCCGCGCCGGCGAGCCGACCCCGCCGCCCGCGCGCCCGGCGCACGCGCCCGCCGACCCCCTGCTCACCGTGCGCGGCCTGCGGGTCGTGATCGACGGGCTGCACATCCTGCACGGCGTGGACCTGGACGTCGCTGCCTCCGGCGTGACGGCCCTGCTCGGCCGCAACGGGGCCGGCAAGACCACCACCGTCAAGGCGGTCGTGGGACTCGTTCCGCGCACCGGCGGCGTCCGGCTCGCAGGGGAGGAACTCTCGCGGCTGCCCACCCACCTCGTGGTGCGCAGGGGCATCGGCTACATCCCCGAGGACCGGGGCATCTTCGCCCAGCTCACCGTGGCAGAGAACCTGCGGCTGGCGGAACGGGACGCCGAGCCCGCCTATCCGCTGGTGCACGAACTGTTCCCCGAACTGAAGAAAAGAGAGAGGCAGTTGGCCGGAACCCTCTCCGGCGGCCAGCAGCAGATGGTGGCCATCGCCCGGACCCTGCTCAACGGCAACCGGCTGATCATCGCCGACGAGCCGACCAAGGGGCTGGCCCCCAGGATCGTGGCGGAGGTCGCCGACGTCTTCGACCGGGTCGCCCGCAGCGTGCCGGTGCTGCTGGTCGAGCAGAACCTCGCGCTGGTGCGGCGGGTCGCCGGAACCTGCGCGGTGCTGGCCGACGGACGCACCGTCCACCGGGGCGACACGGCGGACCTGCTCGCCGACGAGGAC
>NZ_JBHUDX010000011.1:123566-129305 GCF_042678285.1 Streptomyces caeni | reverse complement strand
GCCGCCCGCCCTGCCCGCACCGGAGGCGAACCACTGATGGACACCGTCATCCTCCTGATGTGCACCGGCCTCGGACTGGGGGCGCTGTACTTCCTGATCGCCTCGGGCCTGTCGCTGATCTTCGGCCTGATGGACGTGCTCAACTTCGCGCACGGGGCGCTGCTGTCGGTCGGCGCCTACGCCGCGTGGTGGGCCGCCGCCGAAGGCGGCATGGGCTTCTACACGGCCATGGTGTTCGGCACCGGCGTCGGCACCCTCGCCGCCGTCCTGCTGGAACTGGTGCTGATCCGGCCGCTGTACGGCAGACCACGTGACCAGATCCTGGCCACCGTGGGGGTCGGCCTGGCCGTACCCGCCCTGCTGATGGGCATCTGGGGCGCCGACGCCCGGCCGTTCCCGCAGCCGTCCGGCCTCGCAGGCACCGTGCATGTGCTCGGCGCGGTGGTCCCGGTCAACCGCTTCGTGCTGATGGCCGCGGCCGCCCTCGTCCTGCTGGCCCTGCGGCTGTTCCTGTCCCGGACCCGGTACGGCCTGATCGTGCGGGCCGGTGTCGAGGACCGGGCCATGGTCACGGCCCTCGGCATCGACGTGCGCAGGGCGTTCACACTGGTCTTCGCGATCGGAGGCGCCGCCGCCGCACTGGGCGGCGCGCTCGCCGGGCTCTACTTCGGCTCGGTCACCCCGGGCCAGGGCACCGGCCTGCTGATCTTCGCCTTCGTCGTAGTCGTCATGGGCGGCATGGGTTCGGTCACCGGTGCCGCCGTCGCCGCCGCCGCCGTCGGCCTCGTCCAGCAGTTCGCCAACTACTACACCGCCGCGGGACTCGGCGACCTCTCGGTCGTCGTCCTGCTGGCCGTACTGCTGCTGGTGCGGCCCGGCGGACTGACCGGGAGGCTCGCGTGACGCTCCTTGGACGCTGGTGGCCGGCCGCCGTGCTGGTCGCCCTCCTGCTTGCCCCGTTCAGCGCCATGCCGCTGCCGGGCCTGCTGGACGGGCCGCCGGGCAGCCCCGGCAGCCTGCAACTGATCGCGCTGTGCCTGCTCTACGGTGCTCTCGCCAGCGGCTACGACCTGCTGCTCGGCCGCACCGGCCTGCTCTCCTTCGGGCACGCCCTGTACTTCGCCACCGGCCTGTACGTCACCGACCTGGCCATGCTCGAACTGCGGCTGCCGTTCGCCTCCGCGGCGCTGGTCGGCGTCGGCTGCTCGGTGCTGCTGGCGCTGCTGCTGGGATCGGTCAGCCTACGGGTGACCGGGATCGGCTTCTCCATGGTGACGCTGGCCTTCGCCCAGGCGGGCGCGATCCTGGTGTCCCGCGACCCGGGCGGCCTGACCGGCGGCGAGGAGGGGCGTGCGGCCCCGGCCGACCTGCTGCCCGACAGCCTGGTCGGCATTCAGAACACCGCCAACCTGTACTGGATCGCCCTGGCGTACCTGGTGCTCACGCTCGGCGTGGTGCACTGGACGGTCTCCTCGCCGACGGGGCGGGTGTGGGCGGGCATCCGCGAGAACGAACGCCGCGTGGAGGTGCTCGGCCTGCGCCCCTACGGCTTCAAGCTGGTCGCCTTCGTGGTGGCGGGGGGCTTGGCCGGAGCCGGCGGGGTGGTGTACCTGCTGCTCACGGGAGGCGCCACACCGCAGGCCGCCTCCTCCGACGCCACCCTGTCGCTGCTGGTGATGGTGGTGCTCGGCGGATCCGGCAGCCGCTGGGGCCCGCTGCTCGGCGGTGTGCTGTACACCTGGGCGAGTCACCGGCTCGGTGACCTGGCCATCTCGCACGGCGTCGCGGATCTCCCGGCGGTGCTGCGGGTGCCGCTGTCCCAGCCGCTGTTCCTGCTCGGCACGCTGTTCGTGGCTGTGGTCTACCTGCTGCCCGGTGGTCTGGCGGGGCTCCCGGCCCGGATCCGCGCGAGCCGGGACGCACGCCGCAAAGGCGGGCCGACGGCCGTCCGCTCCCGTGCGGGGGACGGTCCGGCGAGCGGGAAGGAGGACGGGGAAGAGGACGCCGCGTCCGGCCGGTCCCCGGACTCCGCCGGACGGGGGGCGGCGGAGTCCGGAGCCCCGGAGAACAGCACCGTGTGACCGGCCGTACGCCGCCGCCCCCGGCACCGGCGTACGGCCCGGCCCGCCGCCGGCATGCGCGTCGGCCCGCGCGCCGCGTACGGCCGGCGCCCCCACCGCCGCCCGTGCCGACGCGCGTGCCCCCGTGGGCGGCTCCACAGGGGGCGGTAGCCCGTTCGCCTCCGGCCATGCCGTCCTGGGCAGGGTCATCGGCGGCTCCACGTTCACCGCCGGCCGCGTCGGCGGGAGTGCCGTTCGTGGGCGGTGCTCACGGCGGGAGTGGCCGCTGACCGCCGGGCGCGCCGGTGGTCGGCGGAGCCCAACGGCCGTGCAGGCGTGGGGTGGCACCCGGCGGTCGGCACCGGTGGTGTGCGGCTCTCGGCGGCGGGTATCCGAATGCGGCTCTCGGCAGCCGGGCCCGGTCGCGGGCGTGAACGGCCGCCGCCCGGACACGTCGCGGCACCGTTGGCGTGCATGGACACGTCGCGGGCCCGGATGGCGTGCACGGGCCCGCCTGCCGCTCTTCCCGCCGAACGCGCGCACGGCGGGAAGGCGCGTGCCGCGCCGTCGTGCGCCGCACCGCTCGCCCCCGGTTCTGGACACGTCGCTCACCGGCGTCATACGCGCGACGAGCCCGCCCGTGGCGGTGGTGGACGGGTTTCCTTATATGCGCAAACCCTATGGTGGGACCCCCCACCGCCCCCATGGCAACTGTGGTGGTGGACCACGTGTGCTCGGCCGTGAGTCGTTCCTAACGTGACGGCCATGGAATCCGCTGAACAGACGGGCGGCACCGCCGCCGCAGTTCCCACCGGCCCCTTTCTGGCCGGGCGAAGAGCCCTGGTGACCGGCGCGGCGAGCGGGATCGGCCGCGCCTGCGCGGTGGCGTTCGCGAAGGCCGGCGCCCACGTGTACGTGGTCGACCGGGCGGCCGAGGCCGCCAAGACCGTGGCCGAGGAGACCGGCGGCACCGCGTATGTGGTCGACCTGTCCGAACCCGAGGCGGTGGACCAGCTGCCGGACGACGCCGACATCGTCGTCAACAACGCCGGCATCCAGCACGTCGCACCGATCCACGAGTTCCCGGTGGAGAGCTTCGCCCTGATCCAGCGGGTGATGGTCGAGGCGCCCTTCCGGATCGTGCGCCGCAGCCTGCCCCACATGTACGCGAAGGAGTGGGGGAGGATCGTCAACATCTCCTCGGTCCACGGTCTGCGTGCGAGCCCCTTCAAGTCGGCCTATGTGACCGCCAAGCACGCGCTGGAGGGATTCAGCAAGGTGGCCGCCCTGGAGGGCGCCCCGCACGGGGTGACGAGCAACTGCATCAACCCCGGCTATGTGCGCACCCCCCTGGTGGAGAACCAGGTCGCCGCCCAGGCCGCCGCGCACCGGATTCCGGCAGGGGACGTGATCGGCAAGATCATGCTCGACAGGACCGCCATCAAGCGCCTGATCGAGCCGGAGGAGGTCGCCGCAGCCGCCCTGTACCTGTGCGGTCCGCACACCGGCTACATCACGGGCGCCTCACTGCCCCTCGACGGCGGCTGGAGCGCACACTGACCGCATCGCGGCCGAAGGGACCGCCGGGAGCCCGGGCGGTCCCTTCCCCCGTGGCGCGGCCCCCGCACGGGCGCCGGCCCGCGCCGGATCCCGGGTGCCCCGAAGACGAGGGCCGTCGCCCTGCCCGCCACCGGGCGCGGCGTGGTCGACCGCGTCATCACCGATCTCGCCGTCATCGACGTCAGCGCCCGGGGCCTGGCGCTGGCCGAGACCGCACCGGGCACGGACGCGCGGGACCTGCAGAACGCCACCGCGGCCGAGTTGCTGATCCCCGCACCGCTCACCGCCGGGCCACCCGGAGAGCCACCGCGCGCCACCGGCGCGCGCCACGAACGGGCCCCGACTCCCCCGGAGCGGGGCCCCGTTGCCGTACCCGGGGCACCCCATGCCCCGCATGGCGCCAGCTCACATGGCGGCATCACGAACGATGGATGCGCGGACCATTAACCACTGTCGGTGCCCGGCCCCATGATGCACGTCACACCCCGCTGACCCGCCGAGGACGCCAGCGCCACGGGACGGCCCGCGCCCCGGCACGGCCACGCAGGGTTCCCCATCCCCACGTCAGGAGCCCCTTCATGGCACGTTCGTATCGAACCCGCCGCCCGAGAAGCAGCCTGAGCCGCCTGCTGTCGGCCGCGGCGGGGGCCCTCGCGCTCGCCGCGGGCCTGCTCACCGCCGCGGTGCAGCCCGCCTCCGCCGCCTCGCTCACCCAGGTCACCTCCTTCGGTTCCAACCCGGGCAACCTCGCCATGTACGAGTACGCGCCCGCCGGCCTGCCCGCCGGCCGGCCGCTGGTCGTGGCCCTGCACGGCTGCACCCAGAGCGCCTCCGACTACCACGGCCACTCCGGCTGGGCGCAGTTCGCCGACCAGTGGGGATTCGCGGTCGTCTACCCGCAGACCAACTCCTCCAACAACTCGCTGTCCTGCTTCCGCTGGTTCGACACCGCCCAGAGCACCCGAGGCCACGGCGAGGCGCTGTCCGTCAAGCAGATGGTCGACAAGGCCGTCGCCCAGTACGGCAGCGACACCAGCCGGGTCTACGTCACAGGTCTGTCCGCCGGCGGCGGCCAGGCGGCCAACCTGCTGGCCGACTACCCGGACGTGTTCGCCGGCGGCGCGATCGACTCCGGGCTGCCCGCGCAGTGCGCCACCTCCTCCTCCGGCACCAACGCCTGCCAGTACAACTCCTCGGGCCTGGGCCTGACCCCGCAGCAGTGGGGCGACAAGGTCCGCAACTCCTACCCCGGCTACGCCGGGCCGTGGCCGCGGGTCGCGATCTGGCAGGGCACCGCCGACTACACCGTCCGGCCGGTCAACGGCGACGAACTGCGCGACCAGTGGACCGACGTGTGGGGCATCGGCCAGACCGCCTCCAGCACGCAGAGCCTGCCCGGCGGTACGACGCTGAGCACCTACAACGGTCCTGACAGCACACCGGCCGTCGAGCTGTACTCCATCTCCGGCATGGGCCACGGTCTCGCCGTCGCCCCCGGCTCCGGCACCGGGCAGTGCGGGTCGACCGGCGCCTACTTCCTCGACTACGTCTGCTCCACGTACTACACGGCCACCTTCTGGGGCCTGGACGGCAGCGGCGGCGGGAGCGGCGGCGGGGGCTCCGCCCTGCCCGCGCCCACGGGGCTGACCGTCACCGGCACCACCGACACCACCGCCACACTCGGCTGGTCCGCCGTCGGCGGCGCGGCCTCGTACGACGTCTACCGCGACGGCGCCCGGGTCGGCACCACCACCTCGACCGGCTTCACCGACACCGGACTGAGCGCGGGCACCTCCTACCACTACACCGTGACGGCCGTCGACTCCGCGGGCGCGGAAGGAGCCCTCTCGTCCGCGGTGACCGCGACCACCACCGGCTACGTCGCCCAGTGCTACACCGCGAACAACTACCAGCAGGTGGCCGACGGCCGTGCGCACACCAGCGGCGGCTACACCTACGCCGACGGCTCGAACCAGAACATGGGCCTGTACAACCTGTTCGTCACCCACACTCTGAAGGAGACCTCGCCCGGCTACTACGTCATCTCCGACAGCGGCTGCTGAACGCGCCGCGGACCGGCCCCGAGGCTGCCGCGTCCCGCCGGGCGCGGGCACCTCGG